>JALSJL010000037.1 GCA_026989405.1 Marinosulfonomonas sp.
CTTCAGGTTGTCGCCCGGCATCACCATCTCGGTGCCCTCGGGAAGCTCCACCGTGCCGGTCACGTCCGTCGTGCGGAAGTAGAACTGCGGACGGTAGTTCTTGAAGAACGGCGTGTGACGGCCACCCTCTTCCTTGGTCAGGATGTAGACCTCGGCCTCGAACTTGGTGTGCGGCGTCACCGAGCCCGGCTTGCACAGAACCTGTCCGCGCTCGACCCCGTCACGCTCGATGCCGCGCAGCAGAACGCCCACGTTGTCGCCGGCTTCGCCGCGGTCCAGCAGCTTGCGGAACATCTCGACGCCCGTGCAGGTCGTCTTCTTGGTGTCGCGGATGCCGACGATTTCGACCTCGTCGCCAACGTTGATCACGCCACGTTCCACGCGACCCGTCACAACCGTGCCGCGGCCGGAGATCGAGAACACGTCCTCGATCGGCAGCAGGAACGGCTGGTCGACCGGGCGCGCCGGTGTCGGGATGTATTCATCCACGGCGGCCATCAGTTCCTTGATCGAGTTCTCGCCGATCTCGGGGTTGTTGCCCTCGAGAGCGGCCAGCGCCGAACCCTTGATGATCGGGATGTCGTCGCCGGGGTAGTCGTAGGAGGACAGCAGTTCGCGGATCTCCATTTCCACCAGTTCCAGCAGTTCCTCGTCATCCACCTGGTCGACCTTGTTCATGTAGACGACCATGTGCGGGATGCCGACCTGGCGGCCCAGCAGGATGTGCTCGCGGGTCTGGGGCATCGGGCCGTCGGCCGCGCTCACCACCAGGATCGCGCCGTCCATCTGGGCGGCACCGGTGATCATGTTCTTGACGTAGTCGGCGTGGCCGGGGCAGTCGACGTGGGCGTAGTGCCGGTTCTCGGTCTCGTATTCCACGTGAGCCGTCGAGATCGTGATCCCGCGGGCCTTTTCCTCGGGCGCTGCGTCAATATCCGCGTAGTCCTGGAAATCACCGAAATACTTCGTGATCGCCGCCGTCAGCGTCGTCTTGCCGTGGTCAACATGGCCGATCGTGCCGATGTTCACGTGCGGCTTGTTACGTTCAAACTTTTCCTTTGCCATGGCCCTTTTGCCTCGTCCTTGTAGGGCCAGACCGGCCCGGTTTGAGTTCCGGGCGGTCGTTAATGTGTCAGCAAGGAAAAATCAAGCGTCAGTTGTCGTCCGGTGAACCGGAATCCGCCTCTTGTGGCCGGGGCGGCAGCCCGACCCATTCGGGGTTTTCAAGTATCCAGTCCTGAATGGCCTTGGCGACATTGTCGGCCAGCAGTTTCATTTGCTGTTTGCGGCTCATGGTCAGGCCGGTCCCGACCAGGGATTTCCCGGAGACGCCTTCAAAGACCGTGATCGCCTTTTCCTCTTCGTTCACCCGTTTCTGCGTGGCGTCGTCCCACATGTTCACGGTGACAACCATGAAGGATTTCGGCGTGAACACGATCGGAATTCCGGCGCGTCCGAGGGCGTATCCGTCAAGCTTCACCCCGAGATGGTAGAACTTGTCGCCCTCATACTGCCCGAACCGCCTTTCGATGGCCTCGGTCAGCGCTTCTTTCCATTCTTCGTCCGTGGCCTTGCGCGAAAACGGGCCGATCTGGGGCTCGTTCACGACGACGATGTTGTGACCAAGGCGAAAATTCCCCATGTCTGCGGGGGGTTCGTCCGGGTCGGCAGGCACGCCGCATGCCGCCAGAAAGGCAAGAAATGCCCACGAGACCAGAATTCTTGTTGCTTTGCTCACGTCAACCCCCCGACCGGATGCGGTATCTGACCCCGTTTATGGACACAACGCTACTCGGCGGCAAGTTGAACATCGCCCTTTGAATGCATCGTGATCTCGGCAATGACCTGAGTGATGAGCGCCCGGAATTCCGCGAAATTCCGGTTGGGCCGGATGGCCTGCTCATCCATATAGAGCGATCGGTCGATCTCGACCTGAATGACATGCTGGCCGCGCGACGGGCGGCCGTAGTGCTGGGCGGTAAAGGCGCCGGCAAACGGGGAATTGCGCGCAACCCTGAGGCCCGCACGCGAAAACGCGCTTTCGACCACGGCCATGAGTTCGGCCCCGGCCGCCGCGCCGAACCGGTCGCCAAGAACGACGTCGGGGCGATCACCGTCCTTGTTGCAGGCCTCGATTGCCTCATGCGGCATCGAGTGACAGTCGATCAGAACCGCCTGGCCGAACATGTTGCAGCTTTCCTCGAGAAGCTGCGTCAGTTTTTCGTGATACGGATGCCATATGCCGTCGATGCGCCGCTCTGCTTCGCGCAACGATATCTTGCCCGAATAGATGTTGCGCCCGTTTGCAACCACACGCGGGACAACCCCCAGCCCGGAAGAGATTCGCGGATTGTTCATGGACCGGGTGATGCCGGCAATCAGGGCAGGATCGAGTTCTTCGCTCGACCGGTTCAGGTCCAGATAGGCGCGCGGCGCAACGGCAGCCAGCAGAGGCGCCCCAAATCGCGGCGCGGCGGCGAACAGCTGGTCAACGAATGCGTCCTCGGAGCTTCGGATGGCCTGCCGGTCAAGAACCGTCTGCGACAGGAACTCGGGCGCGTAATGGCATCCACTGTGCGGTGACGCGAAAATCAGGCTTGATTTGCGCTCTTCCGGCAAGATCAGTTGATAGGCGTCGCTGGACATCGCTGCTCCTGTTCCCGGTTCAATATAGACGCAAAAACAACGCAACCAAAACCCCTTGAAAGCTGCGGCGACTCCTTTTATAGACCAGCGGACCGGCGCGGGGTTTTCCGCGTCGTGTTCGTTTTCACGTTTTCGGGGCCTTGCGCGCCGCCAACGCCAGAACGGGCGTATAGCTCAGTGGTAGAGCACTACGTTGACATCGTAGGGGTCACAAGTTCGAACCTTGTTACGCCCACCATGGCCCGGACCGGGGCCGGCAAGATTAACGGGCGCCTGGCGCCGCATGATTGAGGAGAGGACCATGAAGGTCAGAAACTCGCTCCGTTCGCTGAAGAACCGGCACCGTGACTGCCGGGTCGTGCGTCGCAAGGGCCGCGTCTACGTCATCAACAAGACGCAGCGCCGTTTCAAGGCGCGCCAGGGCTGAACCCGACCGGAATTCGGATTGCCGAAAGGGCCGCCTGTCGGGGCGGCCTTTTCGCGTTTGCGCAGGGTTTCCTGCGCGCTACTTCGCGGCCAGAAGCCGGACGATGGTGGCCTGCGTCATGTAGCCCGTCACCGGCAGTTGCGCCGCCCGCTGAAACCGGCGGATGGCCTTGCGGGTATCGTCATCGAACTTGCCGTCGATCTTGCCCGGCTTCAGACCAAGCCCCGTCAACTGCCGCTCGACCAGCAGCCGGGTGATCGGGTTGGACAGGATCTTGCGCTCTTCGGCCCTGGCCGCGGCAATTTCGGCGCCGTTGTCATCCAGGGCTCTCAAGGCGTCCAGACGCGCCCGGGCACTGGGCGCAAAGACACCATCGGGGTAGTCTTTCAGGAAGTCGCGATAGCCGGCAACCGTGTCAGCCTGCACCGCCCGATCCCAGGCGTTGCCTTCGGCAATTTCCGCCGTCCGGCGGCGTTCCTCGTCATAGACCTGCAGACGGTCGCGCGCGATGTCCGCATACAGCCCGTCGGGATAGCGCTTGAGGTAGGCCCGAAGCCCGTCTTCGCCACCGTTGCCTGCGACATCGCGCCAGAAAGCCGCGTCGCGCCGTTCCTCTTCTTCACGACGGATTCGCGCCTGTTCCTCCAGTTCACGGGCGCGGACTTCGGCCGCGGCCTGCAGGGATGCAACCTGGTCGCGATCAAGGTAGCCCGTCTCGTCAAAGCCGCTGTCGCGCTGCCAGGCCCGCACCGCCTTGCGCGTGCCGGGGCCGAAAATTCCGTCAATTCCGCGCGGATCATACCCGAGAAGCGAAAGGTTGCGCTGCAGTTCCCGCCGCCCGTCGCGCCCCAGGCGCAGGGCCGCTTCGGTCTCGCGAGCGATGTCCTCGGGGGTCTTTTCAAGCTGATCAAGCAGTTCGCGCGCCCGATCCGCATGCACGCCCTGCGGAAACCTGTCGAGATAGGCCTGCACCGCCTTCACATCGGCGCCGGACACCGCGTTTTGCCAAAGCAGGTCTTCCAGTCCGGCGGCCTGCTCTGGCGTGTCGGTTGGCGCGGTTGCCGGGATGAACGGCACCCTGTGCGAAACGAAGCCGAACGCGTCAACACCGACCGGTGCAGATGCCGCCGCCGCGCCGGTGCTGGTGCCGGGAACCAGCAATTGGCGCAAGACAGCCACCAGATCGCCAGTGCCGCCGGAATACACGCTCACCCCCTGCGGGATGTCCGACGGCACATAGCCGTAGGTCACGCCCGGCCCGATGCCGCCGGGGTTCTGCCCGCCGGCAACCATCAGAACGGCCGAGCCGGACTTGTCGCCAAGCAGATCGGTCAGCACGCCAACAGGCAGGCCGAACCGGCCAACGGCAAGCGCATCCAGCCGGTGCGCGTCCGTGGTCAGAAGATAGCTTTCGCGCCCCGTGGACACCACATGACCTGCCAGAAAGACAATCACCTGGTCGGCCTCGGACAGCTCGAGACGAATGCCACGCGCGACTTTCTCGATCGCCCCGGAATTCAGGTTCCGCACGGTGCGAACCTCGAACCCGGCGGCCTGCAGGTCAGACCCGACGCGCGTCGCATCGAAGGCGTCGAGCGCGTCATTGTAGGGCCGGTAGTCGCGGTTGGCGATGATCAGGGCCAGTTTTTCCGCCGCCCAGAGCGGGCCGGAAACCAGCAGGGCCAGAATGGCGGGGCCGGCGATGCGCCAGATACTCATGTTCGTCTCCAACTGTCATCCACGGCAGACAGGGCCGCGGCCCCATGATCCCGTCTGTCGGGCCGTGGGGCAAGCCCGCGATCTGTCGGGCCGGGTTTGGGCGGGTTTCCCCCGCCGTGGCGGTCGGGCCGGGTCAGTCGTAGCTGCGCTGATCGTCGATCACCAACCCGTCGTTGGGCAGGCTGCCCGGCGCCGCAATTTTCACCCGGCCGCGCAGTTTCAGGATGTCGCGCACGCTTTGCTCGAAGGTTTCGGCATTGCCGGCGCGGGCCTCGATCCGGACGGTCATCACGTCGGTTTCGCCCTCGCGGGTGGCGATGACGCGGGCGCGCAGGATTTCGTCGTGGCGCGCGACCAGCTCGGCCACCTGTTCGGGGCGCACGAACATGCCCTTGATCTTGGTGGTCTGGTCTGCCCGCCCCATCCAGCCCTTGATGCGCATGTTGGTGCGTCCGCAGGGGCTTTGGCCCGGCAGCACCGCCGAGAGATCGCCAGTGGCGAACCGGATCAGCGGGTAGTCGGGGTTGAGCGTGGTCACCACGACCTCGCCCACCTCGCCCTCGGGCACCGGATCGCCGGTGCCGGGGCGCACGATCTCGACGATCACGCCCTCATCGACGATCATGCCGTCCATCGCCTCGCTTTCGTAGGCGATGTTGCCGAGATCGGCGGTGGCGTAGCACTGCAGGCAGGCGATGCCACGGTCGGCATATTCCTGGCGCAGGGACGGAAACAGCGCGCCGCCGCCGACACCGGCCCGGGTGATGTTCAGTTTCAGGCCAAGCTCATCCGCCTTGTCGAGAATGATCTTCAGATAGTCGGGCGTGCCGGCCCAGGCCGTGACACCCAGATGCGCCGCGGCCCGAACCTGCAATTCGGTCTGGCCCGTGCCGGCCGGGACCACCGCAACCCCCAGCGCACGGGCCGCACTTTCAAACATCATGCCGGCGGGCGTGAGGTGATAGGCAAAGCAGTTCTGCACGATATCGCCCTTTCGCACGCCACAGGCATGCAGGAAACGGCCCAGCCGCCACCAGTCGCCGTTCAGGCGGCCCGGCTCATGGATCGGGCCTGGCGACTGGAACAGGTGGTCGAAGTCTTCCGGCGCAACGGTTGTAAACCCGCCAAAAGGCGGGATTTCCTGCTGCGCCTGGATCAGCGCCGATTTGCGCAAGACCGGAAGCGCGGCCAGCGCCTCGGGTCCGGTGATCGCGGCCGGGTCGACGCCGGCCAGGGTTTCGGCGTAGCCGGGCAATGCCCTGGCGCGGGCAATCTGCCCGGGAAGGGCGCGCGCCAGATCGGCCGCGCGCTGGTCGGCCGAGCGGGTTTCAAGCGCATCAAAATGGTCTGCCATGTCATCCTCTTGCTGGTTTGTCTGGTGGCCCGCCGGCCGCGCCGGCCCGGTCAGTTTCCGACCCCGCCGAAGCGCACGCCGGAAAGCGCCGCCATGTCCTGTTTCCATGTCGTGAGATCATCCCTGTCGAACCCCGACAGCGCATCGTGCCCGCAGGCCCGTGCCATCACCTGCATCAAATGCACCGAGGCGTCGAAGAACCGGGCCAGCCTTTGCGCGCCCAGTTCGACATCCACCCGGGCGCGCAGCGCGGGCTTCTGGGTGGCGATGCCCGAGGGGCAGTTGTCGGTATGACAGATGCGCGCCGCGATGCAGCCGACGGCCTGAATGGCCGAGTTGGACAGCGCAATGCCATCCGCCCCAAGCGCCAGCGCCTTGATGAAGTCTTCGGGCAGGCGCAGGCCGCCGGTGATGATCAGCGTCACCTCGTCGCCGGCCCGGTTTGTCAGGTGCCGGCGCGCGCGTGCCAGCGCCGGGATCGTGGGCACGCTGATATGGTCGCGAAACAGCAACGGCGCCGCCCCCGTGCCGCCGCCGCGGCCGTCGAGAATGATGTAGTCGGCCCCCGCCTCGAGCGCGAAATCGATGTCATCCTCGATGTGGTTGGCCGACAGCTTGAACCCGATCGGTATGCCGCCCGAGCGCTCGCGGACCTCATCGGAGAACTTGCGAAACTCGGCGACGCTGCGGAGCGTATCGAAGGTCGGGGGCGAAATGGCGTCCTGCCCCGGTTCGAGCCCGCGAATTTCGGCAATCTGTTCGGTGACTTTCGACGCGGGAAGGTGGCCGCCCGTGCCGGTCTTGGCCGCCTGCCCGCCCTTGAAGTGAAACGCCTGGATGTCTTCTGCCAGGGCAATGTTCCACCCGAACCTGGCGCTGCCGAGCTCGTAGAGATAGCGGCTGTTGGCGGCGCGTTCCTCGGGCAATGAACCGCCTTCGCCCGAACAGATCCCGGTGCCGGCCTTTTGCGCCCCGCGGGCAAGCGCCAGCTTCGCCTCGAACGACAAGGCGCCAAAGCTCATGTCGGACACAAGCAACGGGATATCCAGTTGCAGCGGGCGGCGCGCGCGCGGGCCGACCAGCAGACCGGTGGCCACCGGCGCGTCCTCCATCAGCGGTTTGCGGGCCATCTGGGCCGGCAGAAGCTGGAGATCATCCCACTGCGGCAAATCCTTGCGTGGCACCCCCATGGCGCCCATTTCGCCATGCGGGCCAAGCTTGCTCAGCCCGTCGCGGGCCAGGGCATGGATACGCACCACGGTCGGCTCTTCCGGCGTGGGTTGCGGCTCGGGCGGGCCATCGCGCGCGATGTCGGGGACAGGGTCGCCGACCCTGGCCGCGCCAAGCCCTGCGTGGGTGCCATCGCAAAAGGGCGCATCGCCGGTCGCCTTGCACTGGCACAAGAACACCGTTTCGGTCTTTTCAGCCGTGAACTGCAACGGGGTGATGTCGGTTGATCTGTGCGAGCCATCGCAAAAGGGTTGAGACCCGGACAGGCCGCAGCGGCACCAGAAATAGGTTTCGCCAGCCTTGACTTCGACATCGGCCGGAGAAAGGGCGGCGATTGTCGGTCTGGCCATTTTTCTGTCCCCGTGTTGTGTCGATCGTTGCGCGTGCCGCCTCAGGCCAGCCAGCGTTTTCGCCGGCGATACGACCGCACGTCGCGGAAGGACTTGCGGCCTTCTTCGCTGATGCCGAGGTAGAATTCCTTCACGTCGGGGTTTTCGCGCAGCTCGGCGGCCGGGCCGTCCATGACCACGCGTCCCGATTCGAGGATGTATCCGTAATGGGCATATTTCAGCGCCACATTGGTGTTCTGTTCGGCCAGCAGGAACGACACGCCTTCCTGCTCGTTCAGGTTCTTCACGATGGTGAAGATTTCCTCGACCAGCTGCGGGGCCAGCCCCATGCTCGGCTCATCCAGCAAGATCGCCTCGGGCCGGCTCATCAGGGCGCGGCCGATTGCGACCATCTGCTGCTCGCCGCCTGAAACATAGCCGGCCAGGGAACGCCGACGCTCTTTCAGGCGTGGAAAATAGGTATAGACCTTGTCGAGATCACCCTGGATCGCGCGGGCGCCGTCGCGCCGGGTGAAGGCGCCGGTCAGCAGGTTTTCCTCAACCGAAAGGTGCCCGAAACAATGGCGCCCTTCCATGACCTGAATAACGCCGCGACGCACCAGTTCGGCGGGGTTGAGATCAGTCACCGGCTTGCCATGATGCAGGATCGCACCCTTTGTCACCTCTCCACGCTCTGATTTCAACAGGTTCGAAATCGCTTTCAGCGTGGTGGTCTTGCCGGCCCCGTTGCCGCCAAGCAAGGCCGTGATCCCGCCCTTGGGAACGCTCAGCGACACGCCCTTGAGCACCAGAATGACGTGGTTGTAGATCACCTCGATGTTGTTGACCTCAAGAATATCTTCGGTCTGCGGCTCGGTATGCTGGGTGTTGACGCTCATGGTGTCATCCGTCTCGTGCGGGTGGGGTGGGCCGGCCATTGGGGCCGGCCCGGTTTCCGGTTCCGGGCGCGCCGGTTCACGCGCCCGGAGTTTTCCTAGCCGCAGTCCTGCGTCTGCCAGCCCGGCTTGTCTGCGATATACTTGTCGGCCGCCTCTTCCAGCATGGCGCGCACCCGGTCCGTCATCGGCGGGATCAGGTCGGAGATCCTTTCGAAATCCGAACCGTTCCACTGGTGCATGAAGATCGGACCACCGGAACCGTGGTTTTCGCATGTGGCCTTGATCGGCACCGTGAAGCCTTCCAGGCCAAGCTCTTTCAGGCGCTCATCCGACAGGTCCATGTTCTCGAGCCCGATCCGCATGTCTTCGCCGGTGATGGCCGTCTTGCCGGTCATTTCCTGCGCGATGCGGATGGCTTCGGCCACGACAACGGCGTTCAGCATGCCGCGGTTGTAAAGAACCTTGCCAACCTCGGAACGATCGGACACCTGGCTCTTGCCGGCATCGACCACGTATTTCAGGATGTCCTGAACCGCCGGCATATCGGTGCCTGCCTTGGCCATGTTGGCCGAGATGTAGCCCTTGCCGGCTTCGCCGACCGGCTCAAGGTCGGCATGCGCGCCGGCCCACCAGTTGCCGATGAAGTGATCAAGCGGATAGCGGATTTTCGCGGCTTCCTTGATGGCCGTCGCGTTCATCGCGCCAAAGCCCCACATGATCATCCAGTCGGGCTTTTCCTTGCGCACGTTCAGCCAGTGCGACGACTGGTTCTGCATTTCCTTCACGCCAACCGGGAACTTCACGACCTCAAAGCCCATTTCTTCGGCCAGCTGATCGAGCAGCGGGATCGGCTCTTTTCCGTAGCCCACGTCAAGATAGATGAAGCCGACCTTCTTGCCCTTGATGCCGCCTTCCTGACCGTCGATATACTTGATGATCGAGGACATCTGATCCCAGTAGGTGGCCGGATAGTTGAAGACCCAGGGGAACTTTTCACCGATGGCAGCCGCCGAAAGGCCATAGCCCATGGACAGCACCGGAATCTTGTCAACCGGGGTCTTGGGGATCAGCTGAAGCGTGATGCCGGTGGAATACGGGTTGTAGACCAGGGCGCCCTTGCCCTTGGTGGCTTCGTAGCATTCCACACCCTTCTGGGCGTTGTAGCCGGTTTCGCATTCTTCAACGACAACCTTGAGGCCGCCGATGCCGCCGTCACGTTCATTGATCATGGTGAAATAGTCGGCAAAGCCGTTGGCGATCGGAATACCGTTGCCGGCAAACGGGCCGGTCCGGTAGCTGAGCGACGGCACGAACAACGTTTCCTGCGCGCTCACGCTGGCGGTTTGCATCGTCAGCGCCGTCGCCGCGATCACGGCTCCTGTGGCGATTTTCTTGAACATTTCTGTTCCTCCCTTGTTTTGCGGCCAGCTTTCCGCTGTCCGCCTGATTGTTGAAACCTTTGCTGTTTCGTGCAGACCCGTCCGGTTTCAAGACGGCTCCGCCAACTTTGCCGCCCCTAGTGCGGGAAGGGCCAGATACGCAGTTTCTGTTTGGCAATCGCCCAGAGGCGCGCCAAACCGTGTGGCTCGATGATCAGGAACACGATGATGAGCGCGCCGATGATCATGAAGTTCAACTGTTCCACGGTCGAGGCATTGATGTCGAGTCCGGTCATTTTCGGCACCGCGCGGATGATGATCGGCAGCATCCAGATGAACGCCGCGCCCAGGAACGAGCCGACCAGAGAACCCAGCCCGCCGATGATCACCATGAACAGGATCAGGAATGAATGGTTCACGTCGAAGCTTTCGACTTCGGCAGCCCCCAGCCAGAAGAACACCAGCATCGCGCCGGCAACCCCTGCCACATAGGATGAAACGGCAAAGGCCGACAGCTTGGCATAGAGCGGCCGCACCCCGATGAGCTCGGCCGCGATGTCCATGTCGCGGATCATCATCCATGTCCGCCCGATCCGGCCGTGGATCAGGTTCGACACGATCCAGGTGAGAAACACCACGATGGAAAGCACCACGAGATAGCGCACCGACGGCGAGGCCGATGGCCCGGTCACGATCAGGCCGAAGGCTTCGCGTTGGGGCACCTCGATGGCCCCGGATGCGTTGTAATTGTAAAGCCAGGGCACCCGGATGAAGCACCATTCAAGAAAGAACTGGGCCGCCAGCGTGGTCACCACAAGGTAAAACCCCTTGATGCGCAGGCTGGGCAAACCGAAGATCATGCCGATACCGGCGGCAAAAAAGCCCGACAGGAGCACCAGGATGATGATGTTGGTCTCGGGGAAATAGGTGGTCAGCTTGTAGCAGGCATAGGCCCCGACCCCCATGAAGGCCCCGGTGCCCAGAGATATCTGCCCGGTATAGCCGGTCAGAACATTCAGCCCGATCGAGGCCATGGCAAAGATGAGAAACGGGATCATCATCGAATTGATGAAGAAATCCGACCCGAATGTCGGGATCACGATGAAGGCCACGAACAGGTAGAACCAGATCGCAATGCGGTCCTGCAGGATCGGAAAGATCGCCGCGTCCTGCCTGTAGGATGTCTTGAACTGCCCGGCTTCGCGATAAATCATGGCTCAGATCCTCTCGATGATCTTTTCGCCGAACAGGCCTTGCGGCCGGAACAGCAGGAAAATCAGGGCAATCACATAGGCAAACCACCCCTCGACGCCGCCGCCGAGAAGGCCGCCCCAGTAAACCTCGAAAATCTTCTCGCCCACGCCGATGATCAGCCCGCCGATGATGGCGCCGGGGATCGAGGTGAACCCGCCCAGGATCAGGACGGGCAGGGCCTTGAGCGCGACGATCTGCAGCGCGAAGGACACGTCCGAGCGCGCGCCCCACATGATGCCCGTCGCAAGCGCCACGATGCCGGCGGCGAACCAGACCACCGCCCAGATCTGGTTGAGCGAGATGCCCACCGACAAGGCGGCCTGGTGGTCGTCGGCCACAGCGCGCAAGGCGCGCCCGATACGGGTCTTGGAAAAGAAAAACGCCAGCGCGGCAACCAGGATCGCCGCAATCACGGCGGCGGCGACATCGATATGCTGAAGGATCACGATCCCGCCGGCCACATCGACAACGGTCGAGCCGGTCGGCAGGCCCAGTTCCTGCGTGATCATCGACTTGGTTTCGCCGCCGAAAATCAGCTCTCCTGCGCCGATCAGGAAATAGCTCAGCCCGATGGTGGCCATGAACAGGATGATTTCCGGCTGGTTGACCATGTGCCGGAGCACCAGCCTTTCCACGCCGATCGCCATGACCCCCATCACGCCAAGCGCCATGATCAGGGCAAGATAGGCGGGCACCCCGGCCTCATAGAAGCCGACAAGCGACAGGGCCGCGAACACCACCATGATGCCCTGGGCAAAGTTGAACACGCCGGACGCCTTGAAAATAAGGACATAGCCCAGCGCGATCAGCGCATAGAGCGTGCCGGTCACGAACCCTTCCCACAGCACCTGCAGCAGAAAATCGGGCGTCGCCGCCATTTGGGCGAACGGGTCGATGAAGATATTGTAAAGCAGGTCCATCAGTGCGGCACCCCCAGATAAGCGTCGATCACATCCTGATTGCTTTGCACTTCGCCTGGCGGACCGTCCGCGATCTTCTTGCCATAGTCCAGAACGACCACCCGGTCGGCAAGGTCCATGACCACGCCCATATCGTGTTCAATCAGGGCGATTGTCGTGCCCATTTGTTCATTCACATCAAGAATGAACCGGCTCATGTCCTCTTTTTCTTCGACATTCATCCCCGCCATCGGCTCATCGAGCAGCAGCAGCGACGGCTCTGCCGCCAGCGCCCGCCCCAGCTCGACGCGCTTTTGCAGGCCGTAGGGCAATTGTCCGACGGGCGTGCGGCGAATGTGCTCGATTTCGAGAAAATCGATGACTTCCTCGACCTTCCGGCGATGTTCGATTTCTTCGTCCAGCGCCGGGCCGTAACGAAGGAGCTGCCAGAGAAAGTTGCGATGCATCTTGAGCGTGCGGCCGGCCATGATGTTGTCAAGCGTGGTCATGCCCTGAAACAGCGCCACGTTCTGAAACGTGCGGGAAATTCCCTGTTTGGCGGCTTCGTAGGGGCGCATTCTCGAGCGGGTTTCACCGCGGAACACGATTTCGCCCTCCTGCGGGTGATAGAACCCGTTGATCACGTTCAGCATCGACGTCTTGCCGGCCCCGTTCGGGCCGATGATCGCGCGGATCTCGCCTTCCTGAATATCGAAGGATATCCCCTTGATCGCGGTCACGCCCCCGAACTTCAGGGTGATGTTCTTCATTTCCATGAGCACGCCGCCGATCTCGCGGCCGTCCTCGGTGGTGTAGGGCTGGGGGGCTGCTGCGTTCATTGGGCTGCGACCTCTTTGGTGGGGCCTGTTTCGACGACCTTGGCGTCCCTGATTTCCAGCGTCGCGGATATCTGGCCCTTTCGGCCGTCTTCATACGTCACTTCGGTTTCCGTGTAGATTTCGGTCGAACCGTCATACAGCGCGGCAATCAGGTCTGCGAACTTCTCGGCCACGACCTTGCGGCGCACCTTGCGCGTCCTTGTCATCTCACCGTCGTCGGCGTCCAGCTCCTTGTGCAGGATCAGGAAGCGATGCACCTGGCAACCCGACAGCATGTCGTCCTGGGCGACCGAGCGATTGACCTCTTCCACGTGCTCCTGGATCATCGAATAGACCTGCGGATGGCCGGCCAGCTCCTGATAGGAGGCGTAAGCGATGTTGTTGCGCTCGGCCCAGTTCCCGACCGCGGCCAGGTCGATGTTTATGAACGCCGTGCACATGTCGCGCCCGTCGCCGAACACGACGGCTTCCAGAATGTTGGGATAGAACTTCAGCTTGTTCTCGATGTATTTCGGGGCGAACAGGCGCCCGTCTGCCATCTTGCCCACATCCTTGGCCCGGTCGATGATCCGCAGATGCCCGGTTCCCTCTTCGATGAAACCCGCATCACCCGTGGCAACCCAGCCCTCGGCGTCCTTGGTCGAGGCGGTGCTTTCCGGGTTCTTGAAATACTCGACGAACACGCCGGGCGAACGATAGTAGATCTCGCCGCTTTCATCGATGCGCAGTTCGACACCGGGCGCCGGCACGCCGACGGTGTCGGCACGCACCTCGCCATCGGGCTGGATGGTGATGAAGACCGTTGCCTCGGTCTGACCATACAGCTGTTTCAGGTTGATGCCGAGCGAGCGGTAGAACTCGAATATCTCGGGCCCGATGGCTTCGCCGGCGGTGTAGCCCACGCGAACGCGCGAAAATCCGAGCACGTTTTTCAGCGGCCCGTAGACGACGATGTTTCCCAGCCAGTACTTGAGCCGATCCCAGGCGCCGACCGGCTTGCCATCCAGGATGGCCGGCCCGACCTTCCTGGCATGGTCCATGTAGTAGTTGAACAGCCGCTTTTTCAGCGGGCTGGCGTCTTCCATGCGGATCGTGACATCGGTCAGCTGGGTTTCAAACACGCGCGGCGGGGCGAAATAATAGGTCGGCCCGATCTCGCGCAGATCGTTCATCATCGTGTCGTTGCTTTCGGGGCAGTTCACGCAGAACCCGGCCCAATAGGCCTGCCCGATCGAAAAGATGAAGTCGCCGACCCAGGCCATCGGCAAGTAGGCGAGCACGTCTTCCTTTTCGGTCAGATTGTCGAATTCGACCGACGATTTCGAGCTTTCGATGATGTTACGGTTGGACAGCACGACGCCTTTGGGCCGGCCGGTCGTGCCCGATGTGTAAAGCATGACACAGGTGTCATCGAAGGTGATCTTGCCGGTCCGCCGCTCAAGCTCCGGCGCGAACTGCTGGCTTGCCGCGCGGCCCTGTTCCTGCAGGTCCTTCAGCGGATGCAGGTGGGTATGGTCGTATTTGCGCAGCCCCCGCGGCTCAAGGTAAATGATGTGTTCGATCGCCGGGGCGCGGTCGTGAACCTCAAGAACCTTGTCCACCTGTTCCTGATCTTCGGCGATCACGAACCGGGCGCCGCAGTGATCAAGGACATAGGCCATCTCTTCGGCAACGGCATCCTGATACAGCGGAACCGGCACGGCGCCGACGCTTTGCGCGGCAACCATCGCCCAATAAAGAGCCGGGCGGTTGCGCCCGATGATCGCGATGAAATCACCCTCGGCCACACCCAGTTGCAAATATCCCAGAGCCAGGGCCCGGATTTCATCCGCCGCTTCGCTCCATGTCCAGCTTTGCCAGATGCCAAACTCTTTTTCGCGATAGGCGGGCCTGTCGCCGAATTTGACGGCATTGCGCGCCAGCAATGCTGGAATAGACTCAATCGCCCGCGACGCCGACTTGTCGTTCAAATCCAGTCCTCCCTTTTCCGGTCCCCCGGATGCCCTGCCCGCTTTGGCGCGGATCTGGTGGGCGTTGGTCCCGTCATCCAGCCTTGTTTCACAAAACTAAACCCCAAGCCTGATTGAAAGTAAACGCTGCGGACGCTTTCATCCAGAAGTTTTTTTAACGAGCGTTCAATTAATTCGCAATCCCTTGTCCGCCGGCCATGGATTTGCGCGCTCCGGCGCAGGGCGCCGCGCGGTGATTGCGGCGTGAAACTCCGGATTGGCAAGCCGGCAAACTTGCCCTAGACCTCGGGACAAAGGGGGAAGCACCATGACACATCTTTGGGTTCGCGCGGAACAGCGCGCCAATGAAAAGCGGGTCGGCCTGACGCCGGAAGGGGCCGCTGATCTGGTCAACGCGGGTTTCAAGGTCAGCGTCGAGGACAGCACCAGCCGGGTGATTCCAACCGAACGGTTTCGTGCGGCAGGCTGCGAAATCGTGCCGGAAAACAGCTGGCCGGCGGCGCCGCGCGATGCGATCATTTTCGGCCTGAAAGAACTGCCCGACGACGGCACGCCGCTGGTTCATCGCCACATCATGTTTGGCCATGCCTTCAAGGGTCAGCCCGAAGGCCGACGGCTGCTGGCAAGGTTTCGCGACGGCGGCGGGACGCTGCTTGACCTCGAGTATCTGGTGGACGACAGCGGCCGGCGCGTTGCGGCCTTTGGATACTGGGCCGGGTTCGCCGGGGCCGCCGTTTCCATGCAGTGCCTTGCGGCGCAGTTGCGCGGCGAGACCTGCGGCCCGGTCACGGCCTTTGCAAACGCCGATGCCCTGGTTGATCATGTCCGCACGTTGCTGGCGCCGGTCCGGCAGCCGGGCACAAATGCGATTGTCGTCGGCGCGCTTGGCCGGGTCGGGACCGGCGCGCGCGACCTGTTCAAGGCGCTCGGGGTGCCCACGACCGACTGGGACATGGCGCAAACGGCAAGTGGCGGGCCGTTTCCGCAAATTCTGCAACATGACGTGTTCGTCAATGCCATTCTTGCAGCCCCCGGATGCCCGGTGTTTGTCGAGGCCGAGGCGACCGGGGCGCAACGACGGCTGCGCGTCATTGGCGATGTCGCCTGTGACCCGACCTCCGAGTTTTCGCCCATCAAGGTCTACGACCGGGTCACGACCTGGGAAGAGCCCGCGCTGCGGGTGCATGACGAACCGCCCCTGGATGTCATGGCCATCGACAATCTGCCCAGCTTGCTGCCGCTGGAAAGCTCGGTCGATTTCGCCGGCCAGCTGCTGCCTTCGCTGCGTGCGCTTGACGACCCGGAAAACGGCGTCTGGGCGCGGGCACAAGCAACCTTCGACATGCACATTCAGGATCTGAAGGGGGAAAGATCATGACCATCCACTGGTGCGGCACCGGGCTTTCAGCCATCCCCGGCCTGCGTCGCCTGATCGAAAACGGGCACGATCTGACCGTCTGGAACCGGTCGCTCGACAAGGCCCGGGCCGCGGTTGGGGATGTCACCGACCGGATCAGGACCTTCGAGTTCGACAGCCTGGCGTCCGAAATCCGGCCCGGCGATGTCGTCGTGTCGATGCTGCCCGCCGACTGGCACGTTCCGCTGGCCCAAGCCTGCCTGGAAAAAGGGGCGCATTTCGTGTCCTCAAGCTATGTTTCGCCGGAAATGGCTGCTCTGGATGGCAAGGCGCGCGACGCGGGCGTTGCGCTGGTAAACGAGGTGGGGCTTGACCCCGGTATCGACCATCTGATGGCGCACTGGCTGGTGGACGACTATCGCGCCTCTGCGGAATATGACCCTCGGAACGTGGTATCGTTCACGTCCTATTGCGGCGGGGTTCCAAAGCAGCCGAACGCCTTCCGCTACAAGTTCAGCTGGTCGCCGCTGGGTGTGCTGAAGGCCCTGCGCTCGCCGTCAAGATCGATCCGGGCCTTTTCCGAACTGTCGGTCCAACGCCCCTGGGATGCGCTGACGGAGTATACCGCCCCGCTTCCGACACCTGAACGGTTCGAGGTCTACCCGAACCGGGATTCGGTGCCGTTCCTGGCGCAGTATGGCTTTGACCCGGACTGGCCGGTCAAGGAATTCGTGCGCGGAACCCTGCGGCTGAACGGCTGGGCAGAGGCCTGGAAAGACGTGTTTTGCGAACTGGAAACCCTGGACGGCGCCAAGGGCGATGCGCGTCTTGCCCAGATGTCGGAGCAGTTCTGGGCCGAAAACGCCTATGCAGAGGGCGAGCCGGATCGGGTGATCCTGTGTGTCGCGCTGAAAGCCGAACGCGACGGCGTGCCGGTCCATGACAAGACATATGTTCTGGACGCCCACGGCGATCTGCGCGGATCGGCCATGGCGCGCCTGGTGTCGGTGCCGGTTTCGCTGGCGGTCGAATCGCTGTTGCTGAGAGAGTTTCCCGCCGGGGTCAGCACGGCGCCGTCGGGCCCGAGGCTGATTGCCCGCTGGATGGGCGAAATCGACAAGCAGGCGCAGCATCTGGAGATTGTGGACCACTTGAAGGGCCGCTGATCCTGCCGGCCGGACAAGACCGCTACATCACGTCGCCCTCGGCCCCTGACGCGTCCATTCCCAGCTTTTCCATACCGTCTTCCAGGTGTTCGGCCAGATGCGGGACGCCCAGCAGGTAGTCTTCGGTCGGCGTGGTGGCCTCTTCGCGGGCAGTGCGAATGGCTTCGGACAGGTCGTCGGCCATGAAACTGTCACGCCCGACCCACATGACGGCGACCAGGCTGGCCTTTTCGTCGTCATTGAGATTGCGGATGAACGAGCGCAGCTCGGCTTCGGTTGCATCGCCCGGGCGTGCCTCGAGGATGGTTTCCGCGTCAGCCGTGTCCGCCGGCATGTCCCAACGCGCAACCTTGACCCCCAATTCACGGGCACGAATGATCACATGGGCGATTTTCCTCGGGCTGATACTGAGCATCGCTTTCTCCTTTCATCGGGTGAGCGTAACACAGAATCGGCCGCAAACCTTGCGCTCGATCATTTTTCTGCGCGCAAGGGCTGTCAGGACTTCGGCTTGGGCAGGGGAACGACGGTTCCGGTTTCTTCGGCTTCCAGTTCTTCGAAGTCCAGGTTGTCGAGCCGGGCGGCGCGTTTTCCGGCACGGGTGGCGGCCACGCCGATGCCGTCAAGGTCTTCGCCCACCTGGCGGAAATGCGTGTGCAGCTTGTCGACGCGCTGCACCACGAGTTCCACGTCCCGATGCAACTGGCGCAAGGTCTTTCGGATCGCCCCGGTCTGTTCGCGCATCCGGGCATCCTTGAGGATTGCGCGCATGGTGTTCAGGGTGGCCATGCAGGTCGTGGGCGACACGATCCAGACGCGCGCATCGAAACTTTCGCGCACAAGCTCGGGGAAGTTGCCGTGCAGCTCTGCGTAGATCGCTTCGGACGGCAGGAACATCAAGGCACCATCGGCGGTTTCGCCTTCGAGAATATACTTGTCCGAAATGTCGCGCACATGCTTGCGCACCGAGGTGCGAAAGGCCGCGACGGCCTCTTTCATGTCCCACTGGGTCTCGGCCCGGCGGATCGCCTCATAGGCTTCAAGCGGAAACTTGGCGTCGATCACGATCGGACCGGGCGGGTTGGGCAGGTGCACAAGGCAGTCGGCGCGCCGCCCGTTGGACAGCGAGACCTGAAGGGAAAAACTGTCGCGCGGAAGCGCCTTGCCCACGATGTCGGTCAACTGGATTTCACCGAACGCGCCACGCGCCTGCTTGTTCGACAGGATATCCTGCAGCGACAGAACATCGCCCGACAGTTTTTCGATATTGGTCTGCGCGCGGTCAATTGTTGCCAGCCTTTGCTGCAACTCGCCAAGGGAATGGGCCGTGCGGCGCGACGCCCCTTCCAGGTTTTCGCCCATGGTCCGGGTCACATCGGCAAGCCGTTTTTCCATCAGTTCCAGCATCTGTGCCTGCGATGTGGCCTGCGCGTCGGACACATGCGCCAGCCCGCCGGCCAGCTGGCTTTGCCCGTCGGAAAGCCGCTGGACAGCCAGATCGAGCGTGCCCATCTGGTGCGCCACCGGCGCCAGCATGGATTGCACCCGCCCGGCCCGCCGAACGGCCAGAAGCAGAAGGATCAGAATGAAGACAGCCGCCCCCGCGCCGGCGATGACGGCCCAGACAAACGGGTCCTGGAAGGAATAGGTCTGTTCACCAATCTGGATCATCTGCGCCCGAACAGCCTTTCGATGTCTGCAAGTTTCAATTCCACATAGGTCGGGCGGCCATGGTTGCACTGGCCCGAATGCGGCGTGGCTTCCATTTCGCGCAGCAGCGCGTTCATTTCATCAGCGCTCATTCGGCGGCCCGACCGTATCGATCCGTGGCAGGCCATGCGCGACAGAACCGCCTCGATCCTGTCGCGGACGGTGCGGCTGCTGCCCTGATCGGCAAGCTCGTCCAGAACATCCAGCAGCAGGGCGCGGGCATCGGTCTGGCCAAGCACCGCCGGCGTTTCGCGAACCGCAACAGCGCCGGAACCGAACGCCTCGATGACAAGCCCGAGGCGCTCCAGCTCATCGGAAAACTCCAGAAGGCGGGACTGGTCGGAAGCGCTCAGCTCAACGATCTCGGGGATGAGAAGCGCCTGCCGGGGAATGTCGTTGTCGGCCAGGCGGGCCTTGAGCCTTTCGTAGACCAGGCGTTCATGGGCGGCGTGCTGGTCGACGATGACCATGCCGTCGGCGGTCTGCGCGATGATGTAGTTTTCATGCAGCTGCGCCCGCGCCGCGCCCAACGGGTGATCCCGGGTTTCCCGGTCGTCGGCAATCGGCTCGACCCGGCCCGACACCGGGGCTTCGCCAAAGCCCGGGCTCTGCGCCTGAAATCCGGCCCGCAGAGCGCCCGGCGATGGGCGGTCCGAAGGGCGGTCCATCTGATAGACCCTGGCGGGGCCGTCGGGGGCCCGAAAAGCGCCAAGCGCGGCGCCGGCCACGGTGGTGGACGCCCGGTGGCCGGCCTCGGCCAGCGCGTGACGCAGCGCCGACACGATCAGGCCCCGGACAATTCCGGGATCGCGGAACCTTACTTCGGATTTGGCCGGGTGCACGTTCACATCGACCAGTTGCGGCGCGCAGCCGATGAACAGGGCCGCCGCCGGATGGCGACCGCGATGCAGAAAGTCGGCATAGGCGCCGCGCAGCGCGCCGATCAGCAGCTTGTCGCGAACCGGGCGCGCATTGACGAACATGAACTGCGCCACCGCCGATGCGCGCGAATAGGTGGGCAAGGCGGCATAACCTGTCAGGTGAAACCCGTCGCGTTCGGCATCCACCGGCAGTGCATTCTGGGCAAACTCGTGCCCCAGCACGCGCGACAGCCGACCGCGCATGGCATCGAACAGCTCTCCGTTCTGGGCATCGGCGCGAAACACCTGCCGCCCCTGCGTGTCGCCGGACACGTCGTGCAGGATGAAGGTGACATATGGCTCTGCCATCGCCAGGCGCTTGACCACATCGACAATCGCGCGGGCTTCGGCGCGGTCGGTCCGCATGAATTTCAGCCGGGCGGGCGTTGTATGAAACAGGTCGCGCAGCTCGACGATGGTGCCGCGCTCCAGCGCCGCCGGGGCGACCGGGGAGATTTCGCCGCCATCCACCAGAACACGCGCGCCCTCGTGGCCTTCGGCACGCGAGGTGATCGTCAGACGCCCCACCGACCCGAGCGACGGCAAGGCTTCACCGCGAAACCCGAAGGTGTGAATGGCCAGAAGATCGCTGCCGTCGATCTTCGAGGTTGCGTGGCGCGCCAGTGCCAGCGGCAGGTCCTCGGGCGTCATTCCGTGGCCGTCATCTTGAACCCGGATCAGGGTCTTGCCGCCATCGGCAAACGAGATGTCGATGCGGCGGGCCCCGGCATCCAGCGCGTTTTCAACCAGTTCCTTCACGGCCGATGCCGGGCGTTCAACCACTTCGCCCGCGGCAATCCGGTTGATCGCGGCGTTGTCCAGTTGCCGAATGCGTGGGCGACAATCGCCTATCTTGGGGTCCAGGGAATTCATACCGCCACACCTAGCACGTTCGGCGCCGATTCGGCCACAGGGCAGGCCGGTGGGCTGCGCAGAAAATCACCGGGTTCAGTTGGCTGACGTCACGCCTTCCGGCTGGCCCACGACAACAAAATGCAACTGATCCGGCTGGTAGATGCGCCCCGCGATCCTGTTGATCTCTTCCAGCGTCACCGCGCGAACCAGATCATTGCGGGTGCGGATATAGTCCCTGGGCAGGCCGATCATCTGCATCCCCACGAGGATGCGCGCAATCGGGGCATTGCCGTCAAAGCGCAAAGGGTAGGCGCCGGTCAGGTAGGTCTTGGCCTCTTCCAGCTCTTGCTCGGTGACGCCTTCCCGGGCAATCCGGGCCCATTCCTGCCTGATCAGGTCAATGCTCTCGCCCATCCTGGCGTTGTCCGACCGCACCTGGCCGATCACCAGTTCGCCAAACTCCATCGGCAGCAGCGAGGTTGAAATGCCGTAGGTCAACCCGCGTTTTTCGCGCAATTCACGCATCAGCCGCGATTCGAGCCCGCGGCCGCCGAAAATTTCATTGAGGATGAATGCCGGGATATAGTCGGGGTCGTCGCGCTTGATGCCCCGGTGGCCGAAAAGCGCAACCGACTGTGGCGTGTCGAACGGCACGACGGTGATGCCCGGCTCAAGCTGGTAGTCGGCCCGGGGCGGCAGCGGAACCGAGGCATTGGGCGGCAGGTCGGCCAACAGCTTGTCCAGCAGCACGCCCAGTTCCTGCGCCGTGATATCGCCGGTGGCGGCGACATACAGCCGGTCCTTGCCGAAGACCCTTGCATGTGCATCCACCACGTCTTCGCGGGTCAGCGCGGTCACGGTTTCAATGGTTCCGTTGCGCGAACTGCCATAGGGGTGATCGCCCCAGGCCAGCCTGTCAAACGTCTTGCCGGCAACATCGGCCGGGTCGGTTTCTTCCGACCGGATGATCGACAGCACCTGTTCGCGCACGCGGTCGATGGCGTCGGGATCGAACCGGGGGCTGGTCAGGGCGAGCTTGAGCAGATCAATCGCTTCATCGCGATTTTCGGTCAGGAACCTGGCCGAGATCGTGGCCACGTCATCGTAGACATTGAAGCGATAGCTTGCCGCAAGCGCCTCTCTGGCCTCGGCAAAAGCCTGGGCGTCCATGTCGCCCGCACCCTCTTCCAGGGTTGCCATCATCAGGTTGATCGCGCCGCGCTTGTCGGGCGCATCCAGCGCCGCGCCACCGCGAAACCGGATTTCAAGCGCCGTGAACGGGATCGAGTGTTCCTCGACCAGCCAGGCCTTGATGCCACCGGGCGACGTGACTTCCTGCACGGTGATTTCCGCGCGCGCGGGAAATGCGGCCAGAAACATCAGGGCAACAGCGAACCAGAACCGTTTCATTGTGCGTCTCCTGCTTGCGGCATCGCCCAGCCGGTGACAGCCCGGTCGCGCACGAAGATCTCTTTTGCGGCATCGAGAACATCCTGTTCGGTAACCGATTGCAGGATATCCGGCCATGCCTGGATATCTTCAACCGTCAGACCGGACGTCAGCCCGGACCCGTAGTCGCGCGCCAGGCTTTCGATGTTGTCATCTTCATAGATCCGGGCGGCGCGAAGCTGCATCTTGATGCGGGCGAACTGCTCGGGGTCCACCCCTTCCTCGACAAATTCGGCGATGGCCTGATCAAGCGCGGCCTCGGCCTCTTCCAACGGCAGGCCCGGCGTCGGCACAATGACCAGCCCGAAGGTCGTGTCATCAAGCGACATCCCGTCATAGGACGCGTTCACATAAATCGCCTTTTGCTGGTCAAACTGAAGTTTGCGGCCAAGCACCGAGGTCGCCGCATCGCCGCCCAGAACCGCCGCGAGCATTTCGAGGCGGGCCGCGGCGAACTGATCGCCCGCGTCACGCTCGGGCGCGAGGTAACTGCGGGTGATATAGGGCTGGGCGATCCGGGCATCGGTGAAGGTCATCCGGCGCTCGGCCAGTTGCGGCGGCTCCTGCGGGCGGGCGCGCGGTTCCAGATCGGGGGTCGGCGCAAGCGGGCCGTAGTGTTTTTTCGCAAGCTCCAGAACCTCGTCCGGCTGGACATCTCCGGCCACGACGAGGATGGCATTGTTTGGCGCGTAGTAACGGCGGTAAAACGAAAACGCGTCGTCCCGGTTCAGCTTTTCCATTTCATGACGCCAGCCGATCACGGGGATGCCATAGGGATGGTTGAGATACTGCGCCGCGTTTTTCTGTTCGCGAAACAGGGCGTTCGGCTCGCTGTCCACCCGTTGCCCGCGTTCTTCCAGCACGACCTGCCGTTCTGTTGCCACGTCTTCGGGCGTCATGCGCAGATCGCGCATTCTGTCGGCTTCCATTTGCATCACCAGTTCCAGGCGATCCGCCGCGATGCGCTGAAAATACGCCGTGTAGTCCCAGCTGGTGAAGGCATTGTCCGAGCCGCCGTTGCGCGCAACGATTGCCGACAATTCGCCTGCCTCCAGGTCATCGGTTCCCTTGAACAGCAGGTGTTCGAGAAAATGCGCGATGCCCGATTTTCCGGGCGGCTCGTCGGCGGCGCCGACCCGATACCAGACCATGTGCACGACAACCGGCGCGCGGTGGTCTTCCAGGACAACCACGTCCATTCCGTTATCGAGCCTGAACGTCGTGACCTCGGCGGCCAGGACCGGCCAGGCCAGTCCGATGGTTGACATTACTGCGAGCGCAAGGCGTTTCATGGCACATCCGGTTGTTTGGGTTCTGCAATAGATACGCGTCCGGCGCCAGGCTTCAACCGCTTCAAGCGGAAGTGATCGCATTCGGGGGGCCGCAATCACCCGGTTTTCTTTTTTCCGGTGAAAAACATCAGGCCGATGGCGCCCAGGAAAATCGAGATGTCGGCAATGTTGAAGGCAAAGGGGTTGTCAAATCCGCAGCATGACATGTTGAGAAAGTCGGCCACCGCGCCGTAGACCAGCCGGTCGATCACGTTGCCCAGGGCGCCGCCGATCAGCAGCCCGGCCGATATCTGGCCGGCCTTGCCGGGCTTTTCCCGGCTGATCCAGACCGCCACCCAGGCCGATATCGCGACGGCAATGGCAATCAGGATCCATCTGGATGCCGAGGCGTCGCTGGAAAACAGGCCGAAATTCATCCCCTGGTTCCAGGCCATGCGAAAATTCAGATAGGGCGGAAACACCTGGATATGCCCGCGCGTCTTCAAGTCCAGCAGATGGACAACCAGCAGTTTGCTGGCCTGGTCGGCAACGGCCACCGCAAGTGCCGCTCGGATCATCGGGCGCGACATCATGCGCCCTTAGTGCCGGAAATGGCGCATGCCGGTAAAGACCATTGCAAGCCCCGCCTCATCGGCGGCCGCAATGACCTCATCGTCACGCATCGAGCCGCCGGGTTGAATGACAGCCGTTGCGCCGGCTTGCGCGGCGGCCAGAAGCCCGTCGGAAAATGGGAAGAACGCGTCCGATGCGACAACCGAGCCGCGGGTCGGCGGCTGGTCCAGCCCAAGCACCTCGGCCATGTCCTGCGCCTTGCGGGCCGCAATGCGGGTGCTGTCGACCCGGCTCATCTGGCCGGCACCGATGCCCACGGTTGCCCCGTCCCTGACATAGATGATGGCGTTGGATTTCACATGCTTGGCGACTGTCCACGCAAACAGCAGGTCTTTCAGCTGCCTGTCTGTCGGGGCCTTGCGGGTGACGACTTCAAGGTCGTCCGCCGAAATATGGCCGGTGTCCTTGTCCTGCACGAGAATGCCGCCGGAAACCTGCCGAAAGGCCAGCGCGGCCTGAAGCGGGTCGGCCATCGCCCCCGTCACCAGAAGGCGCACGTTCTTTTTGGAGGCAAAGATGTTTCTGGCGTCCGCATCGGCATCCGGCGCGATCACGACCTCTGTGAATATCTTCACGATCTCCTCGGCGGCTGCCCCGTCAAGCGGCTGGTTCAATGCGACGATCCCGCCAAAGGCGCTGGTGCGGTCGCAGTCGAAGGCCCGGCTGTAGGCCTCTGCCAGACTGGCACCCTGCGCGACGCCGCAGGGGTTGGCATGTTTGATGATGGCGCAGGCCGGTCCCAGGGCCGGATCAAATTCGCTGACTAGTTCGAACGCGGCATCGGTATCGTTGATGTTGTTGTAGCTCAGTTCCTTGCCCTGAAGTTGTCGGGCGGTCGCCACACCCGGTCGCTGCGAGCCGTCCAGGTAGAAGGCGGCTTTCTGATGCGGGTTTTCGCCATAGCGCAGCCTTTGCCGAAGCGTTCCGGCAAAGGCCCGCCTGCGCGGTGTCTCGACACCGACGGCACCGGCCATCCAGTTCGAGACGGCGGCATCATATGCGGCCGTGCGCGCATAGGCCGACTGGGCAAGCTCCCGGCGAAATCCGGCGCTGGTTGCGCCGCTGTTGCGCTCCATTTCCTCAAGCAGTCTTGCGTAGTCCCGGGTGTCGGTCACCACGGTGACAAATGCGTGGTTCTTGGCTGCGGCCCGGATCATGGCCGGCCCGCCAATGTCGATGTTCTCGATGCACTCATCGAAATCCGCGCCTTTGGCAACGGTTTCCTCGAACGGGTAAAGGTTGACCACCAACAGGTCGATTGGCGCAATCGCGTGTTGCTCCATCGCCGCCATGTGGTCGCGGTTGTCGCGCAAGGCCAGCAAACCGCCATGCACCGCCGGATGCAGAGTCTTGACCCGCCCATCCATCATTTCGGGAAAACCGGTGACGTCCGAAACGTCTTTCACCTGCAACCCGGCCTCGCGCATCATTTGCGCCGAGCCGCCGGTCGACAGCAATTCCACCCCGTGGGACGCAAGCGACCTGGCCAGGTCAAGCAGACCGGATTTGTCGGACACGGAAAGCAACGCGCGGTTTATTGGCATGAATTCGGACATTTGGCAGGCTCCCACAGGTCAGTTCAGAGCAAATCGTCATCCCGGTTCAGATCGCGCACCGCATCGGGGGTGAACTGCGCCTTGGAAAGCGACCAGCGAATGCGCGTCGCATACTCCAAAGCGGTGGCAGATAGAACCACCTGTTTCGTCGCACGCGGCTTCAGGCGGCCTTTTTCCAGGTAAACACTGGGTTCCAGCGACAGCCGGGCGGTGCCATCGTGGCGGAACACCCAGATTTCGCCGCTCTTGAGCGCCATCGAAACCGCCGCCCCGCCCATGTCCAGCTCTGCATCGACATCGGGGTGCAGGTGAAAGTGAGCCTTGAAGCGGATACCCTGCAGGTTGAGCCTGTCCATCATCCGGTCGAAAACCTTCTGGTCGGATGGCTCGATTGCCGCCAGCGTGTCTTCGCCCGAGATCGACCTGCCCGTTGGCGCCACCTCGATCCGCCGGATGTGGGTCAGGCCGTGGCTGGCAAGGTAGCCGTCGTGCCCGGCGACCAGGCCGTGGACACCGCTGTCGACCAGAAATTGCACGCGCACATCAACTGGCCCGTTGCGCAACAATTCGCGCTCATGGCCGCCGATCAGGGTCTTGCGGCCCAGTTGCGCGCTTGAACGCCCCTCAAGCGCGACGGTCGAATGCGACGCCGTCGCGCGCCCGGCACGGCGCCAGTCACGGCCGAAACTGACCCCGGACCCGCAGTTCACGATCAACGGGCGCCGGCCCGATGTCAGCTCGAACGCCAGGGTCGAGGCATGCGCGTTGCTGGACGCGCGGCCGGCCGGTGGCGGGGCCGCGTCGATGATCAGGCTTGTGCGCCCGCCGTGCAGACGCGCAAACCCCATGGCCAGGCCATCGGGCATCAGGGCCTT
>JALSJL010000038.1 GCA_026989405.1 Marinosulfonomonas sp.
CCCCTCGGCACCGCGCCCGCCGCCGTGAAACCGCGCAAGCCCGCCATCGCAATGGCGCAGCGCCCGCAGCGTCGGCGCGATCCTGGCGATCGCGTCGAGGTGTTCGGACGCCGCGATCTTGCCGGCTTCCGAAAGCGCCGATGCGGCCCAGTTGAGCAGGGTGAAAACCTCGAGAAGCTCTTCGGGGTTGCGCGTTGGTATGCCGCCGTCGTCGTCGATCTGTCTGCCGCATTCGCGCGCCAGTGCGGATATCGCCGGATCCATCCGTGGCTCCATCCCCGACAGGGCCAGGCCGGCATAGATCAAACCGGTCAACGCTTCGAACCGCGGCAGGCCGGCAGATGCGCTTTTCCAGCGGCGCGACAGGAAAACGACCTGCTGGCCGAGTGACGCATAATAGGCGCGCGACACCTCGCTGGGCTGGCCGTTCAGCAGGAAAATGGCGTGGTTTATCCAGCGAATGAGCCGGCGGCCCGTCAGGTCCGGCGTCCAGCCGGCGCCGCTGCCGCGTCCGAATGTCTCGATCCACTCGACCGTCCAGTCCTGAGCCCTTTGCCGGGCAGCGGCGTCACCGACCGCGGCAAGGTCATCAAGCCACCTGAAACCGTGCACTTCCTCTTCGAACTGCAGGTCCGGCATCGGGATTTGCCAGATCGAGTTGTCCTTGTCCTCGACCAGCGCCCCGGCAAACAGGAAGTTGCCGGCAACCAGTTGCCGCCCCCGGGCAAAGGTTCCGATCGTGCGCGGCTCGGGTTGCGAGACAAAGCCGCCGGCCGGCTGCGCCCAGGCCGCGCCGCGTGCATGCAAGCGGTTCACCCAGCGCGTCAGACGCGCCGATAGTGTTTCAATCTGGGACACGCGGTCCTGCCTCGCCTCGCGTTCATATGACCCTTGATGGGCCTTGTTTTAACCAACTCTACGCCCTGAATTCCATTCTGTCATGACGAAA
Organism: Marinosulfonomonas sp.; assembly: GCA_026989405.1. Taxonomy (GTDB): domain Bacteria; phylum Pseudomonadota; class Alphaproteobacteria; order Rhodobacterales; family Rhodobacteraceae; genus JAJRUE01. The sequence goes on from JALSJL010000038.1 coordinate 950, forward strand.
TTTGCCAATCGGCCGGCTTTTGCAGCAGCGTCATGAAAAAACCATCCATCCCGCCGGTGTCGGGCCAATGGTCCGGGCGGGTGCGCAGGCCTTGCGAAACTTGCCACTCTGCCGGCAGCCCGAGACGCTCGGCGACGCCGGTGTCGACCCGGATGTCCGGCATCCGCAGTTTCAGATCGTTGATCTGTTCTTCGCCTTCATCGAACAGAAGGCTGCAGGTGCAATAGACAAGCCGCCCGCCGGGTTTCAGAAGCCCGATCGCGTGATCCAGCATCTTTTCCTGCAAGGCGAACAGTTCGGGAAACCCCTCGCCGGTCTTGGCATGGGCAAGGTCGGGATGGCGCCGTATCGTGCCGGTGGCAGAACACGGCGCGTCCAGCAATATGGCATCAAACGGCCCGCCGGCGAAATACAGCGCGTCTTCGGTTACCAGGTCGGCATTCAGCCCGGTGCGCGCGAGGTTCTCTCGCAGGACATCCATGCGCTTTGCCGACAGATCAAGCGCCGTGACCTTCGCCCCGGTCGCCGCCAGTTGCATCGTCTTGCCACCAGGTGCCGCGCACATGTCCAGCACCTTTTCGCCGGGCTGTGCCGCCAGCAGGCGCGCCGGCAGGGCCGCCGCCGCATCCTGAACCCACCAGGAGCCGGCGCCGAAACCCGCAAGCGCGGAAACCTGGGCGTTGTCCTGCAGCCGGACCGAGCCGGTCGGCGTCACCTGGCCGCCCAGCCGTTCCGCCCATTCCTGCGGGTCGGCCTTGACCGTCAGATCAAGCGGCGCGCCTTTCGCATGGGCGGCCTCCATCGCCTCGATGACGGGTTTTCCATAGTCGGCCAGCAGTGGTTTTCTCAGCCATTTCGGCATGCGGGGAAGCGGCAGGGCGGCCCATGTTTCGGGAGGAGACGCCGAAACCTTGCGAAGGACGGCATTGATCAGGCCCGAGAACGGGCGGGATCGCGGAGTGCCGCGCGCAATGTCCACATAGCTGTGCACGACCCCGTGGGCGGCCGATCCGTCAACGAACAGCTCTGCAGTGGCCAGGCGCAACATGTTCAACACCTCCGGGGGCGGGCGTTTTTTCAGGTGCGGGCCAAGCAGTCTGTCGGCGCGGTCCATCCATCGCAGGCCAGACGTCGCCAGGCGCAAGGCCCGCGCGCGTTCTTCATCGGGAAGGCGCGCAAGGGTCTCGCGTGTCAGCTCTGACAACAGCCGTTTCCTGATGGTCACCCCATCCACCAACTGCAAGGCCGCAAGTCGCGGGGCTTGACCGGATTTGGTCATGGTGGCTGTCCTCATCTCTTGCAGGGGTGTCTTGCACGGCTGTTGGTGCCGCTATATCATGCGCACCGCAAGGAGCAACAATGGCCATGCCCGAAAAAACACACGGCGAACATTTGCCACCGGCGGCCTTGCGGGCGCTGAAAGAAGCCGAAGAGCGGCGGCGCAAGGCAAAACCGGACGCGCCAGTGGAACTTGGCGGGCGCGACGGCCCCGACCCGGTGCGCTACGGCGACTGGGAGAAAAAGGGCATTGCCATCGATTTCTGACCGGCGGTGACGCCTTACAGGCCGAGCACGTCAAGCATGTCATACTCGCCCGGTTTCCTGTCCTGGCCCCACAGCGCGGCCTTCAGCGCGCCCTTGGCAAAAAGCGCCCGGTCCGAAGCGATGTGGCGCAGGACGATGCGTTCGCCCATCCCGGCAAACATCACGTCATGCTCGCCCACGATGTCGCCGCCGCGGATCGATGAAAACCCGATCGCCCCGCGTTTGCGCGCACCGGTGATCCCGTCTCGGCCGCGCTCGGCGACCTGCGCCAGATCAACCCCGCGCCCCGCCGCCGCCGCCTGACCAAGCATGAGCGCCGTGCCCGACGGCGCATCGACCTTCTGATTGTGATGGGCTTCGATGATTTCGATGTCAAAGTCCGCATCAAGGCTTTGGGCCACCAATTGCGTGATCCTGGCCAGGACATTGACGCCAAGGCTCATGTTCCCGGAACGCACGATCACCGCATGGCGGGCCGCCGCATTGATCCGGGCCAGGTCGTCATCCGTCAGGCCGGTGGTTCCGATGACATGGACAAGGCGGGCCTGTGCGGCCAGGGTTGAAAACTCCACCGTCGCCCGCGGCACGGTGAAATCCAGAACCGCCTGCGCACGCGCAAACGCTTCCAGCGCATCGTCACTGACCGCAAGCCCCACCGGGCCGGCACCGATGGCCTCGCCGATGTCGCGGCCCAGCCAGGCATGGCCGGGCCGTTCGATTGCACCGACAAGTTCGGCCCGGTCCGAGTCGAGCACGGTCCGCACCAGCATTTGCCCCATCCGGCCGGATGCTCCGACCACCACGATACCGGGTTTGTCCGCCATCTGATCCTCCGTTTTCCATCGCCGGTTTAGACCGGCGGCGCGAAATAGGCAAAGCCCGGTTGCAGTGGACCCGTTTCGGCACTATCTGGCGCACATGGCGAAAAACATACATCATGACGGCCGCGGCCCATCTCAGCGGCAATTGCGCGTGGGTGAGCTGATCCGGCGGACCCTGTCGATGGTTCTGGCGCGTGACGACATCCACGACCCGGACCTGAACCGCATATCGATCACCGTCGGCGAGGTTCGCACATCGCCCGACCTGCGGGTGGCGACAGCCTTTGTCATGCCCCTGGGCGGCAAGAACCGAAAAGAGGCGATTGCGGCGCTCAACCGAAACAAGAGCGAATTGCGCCGCGTGATCGGCAAGGCCGTTGCCTTGAAGTATTCGCCCGAATTGCGGTTCGAGATCGACGAGACCTTCGACCAGATGGACAGCACGCGGCGTCTGTTTTCGCGAGAAGACGTCCGCCGCGACCTGGAAAAAGACCAGGACTGATGGCGCGTCGGAAAAAAGGCCGCGATATTTCGGGCTGGCTGATCATGGACAAGCCGGCGGGCGTCACGTCGACGGCGATGGTCAACAAGGTGCGCTGGGCGCTGGATGCGAAAAAGGCCGGCCATTCCGGCACGCTCGATCCGGCTGCCACCGGGGTTCTGGCGATCGCGCTTGGCGAGGCGACAAAGACCATTCCCTATGTCACCGATGCGCTGAAAGCCTACAGGTTCACCGTCCGGTTCGGCAAGGCGACCAATACCGATGACGCCGACGGCCTTTGCATTGCCGAAAGCGAGCGCCGGCCGGAAGATGCCCAGATTCGCGCGGCCCTGGCGCGGTTCACCGGCGATATCATGCAGGTGCCGCCAAAGTACTCTGCCGTCAGGATCAATGGCGAACGGGCCTACAACCTTGCCCGCGACGGTGAGGATGTGGAGCTTGCCGCGCGGCCGTTGTTTGTCGACTCCCTCGAACTGGTCGAGCGGCCGGACGCCGACCACGCGGTTCTCGAAATGGTTTGCGGCAAGGGCGGATATGTGCGCTCGATCGCCCGCGACCTCGGCGAAGTGCTTGGTTGCCTGGGCCATGTGAGCGCGTTGCGCCGGATATGGTCCGGTCCGTTCGATCTGGAGGACTGCCTGACGCTGGAAACGATCGAGGACCTGGCCCGCACGCCCGAGCTGGATGCGCATCTGAAGCCCCTGGAAGTTGGCCTTGAGGACCTGCCGCAGCTGGTTTGCAATGCCGAAGGCGCGGCGCGGTTGCGCCACGGCAATCCGGGCATGGTGATCACGTCAGACGCGGAATATGGCGACGAGGCCTGGGCCTCGCACGAAGGCCGCGCCGTGGCCGTGGGCATCTACAAGGCCGGAGAGCTTCATCCGAGCCGGGTGTTCAATCACTGACGCCACGGCCAGGCGACCTGACCGGCCCTTGTGCCAGCCTGACAACATCGCTTCTTGAACCACGGCTTCGCAACGGCCAGAAAGCGCGCATGATTCACCGAACACACCGCAAGGGCGATGCCGAAAGCCACGCATCCTACTCGGACTGCGAAAACTACCGTTACGCATTGACCAGAACCTGGGATGCGGCGGGCAGGCGCGTGATGTTTGTCATGCTCAACCCGTCCACGGCAACCGAGGTGCAAAACGACCCGACCGTGGAACGGTGCGAAAGACGCGCGCGCGCGCTGGGTTTTGGCGCGTTCAGGGTGACCAACATTTTTGCCTTTCGGGCAACCGACCC
>JALSJL010000039.1 GCA_026989405.1 Marinosulfonomonas sp.
CTGGTTCATCTGGATGGTCGCCTATCTCTCGGGCGCCTGGCTTGGCATGCAGGGCATCTGACCGGCATGACCACCGCCCGGCGCAACAAGCCCCTGAGGCCGGCGCCGCAACCCTGTTTCTTTTTCGAGCAAATATCCCCGCCGGAGGCATCCACCTCGACTACAGGAAATGCGGTCTGAAACTTTCGAAAACCGCGCCCGGCGCTTCCTCGGGCACAAAGTGCCCCGCGTCGATCTGGTTTCCCGTGACCTTCTCCGCCCAGCCCCGCCAGATCTCCAGCGGATCACCGGTGCTCGCCGGAAACCCGCCGGGCCCCCAGCAAAAATGCACAGGCGCCGAAATCTTGTGCCCGGAGGCCTTGTCCTGCGCGTCCAGCTCCCAATCGATCCCGGCCCCGGCGCGGTAATCTTCACACATGGCATGAACCCGTTCGGGGTCGGCCATCTGGGCCCGGTAGGCCGTCAAGGAGGACGCCGGGAACACAGTCAGCGACCGGTCAAGCGTCCAGCTTGCAAGCGTGTGGTTCAGAAAGAACTCCGGCGCCCCCGCGATCAGGTTTTCGGGCAGTGGCGCCGGCTGTGCCAGCAACGGCCAGTGATAGGCCGCAAGCGCCATGCGCGCATCGAAGGCCGCCCACATCTCGGCGGTCGGCACCACCTCGATGATCCCCACCCGCAGCACCACGCCCGGGTGATCCAGCGCCATGCGATAGGCGACCCGTGCGCCACGGTCGTGGCCCAGAACGCCAAACCGGTCATGCCCAAGAAGCGCCATCGCCTGCACCAGAACCTGTGCCATCTGGCGCTTGGAATAGCCCGCATGATCCGGAAGCTCAGTCAGAACCCGGCTGGCACCATAGCCGGGCAAGTCGGCGACAATCACCTGAAAGTGGCGGGCAAACAGCGGCGCGACCTGCGCCCATGTCATGTGGTTCTGCGGAAACCCATGCAGCAGCAAGAGCGGTGCACCCCGCCCGGCCACATGAAGGCTGATCAGCGCATCCTCCAGTTCGATGTCTTGCTGGTGAAAACCCTCGATCATGCCTCAAACGCCATACAGGTCACCGAACTTGGCCTCCAGGTAATCCAGCAACGGGCCTTCGGACGGGGCATGCCCGCAGGCCTTTTCGATGGTGTCGCGCGGCACGCGCTGGCCGCCATATTGCTGCAGGTTTTCACGCAGCCATGCGGTTGCCGGCGACGTGTCACCTGCCGCAAGCCGGGTGTCGAGATCGGGAACCGCTTTTCCCAGCGCCGCATGCAGGCATCCGGCATAGACATTGCCAAGCGTGTAGGTCGGGAAGTAGCCGAACAGGCCGACCGACCAGTGCACGTCCTGCAGAACGCCGTTCGACGGCTTGTCCACCGCCACCCCGAAATCGGCCTCGAAGCGATCGTTCCAGGCGCCGGGCAGGTCGGCAACGCCCAGATCGCCGGCAATCAACGCGCGCTCCAGATCAAAACGCATCAGGATATGCAGGTTGTAATGCACCTCATCGGCTTCGGTGCGGATGTAGCCGGGCTGCACCCGGTTCACGACCTTGTAGAATTCTCCCTCGTTCGCAACCCCGAAATCGCCGAAGGCATCGCGCATCTTGCCGTAAAGATAGCCGGTGAAGGCGCGCGACCGGCCCAGCTGGTTTTCGTAGATCCGGCTCTGGCTTTCATGCACCCCCATCGACACGCCCGAGCCAAGCGGGGTCAGAAGATGGGCCCTGTCGATGTTCTGTTCGTAGCTGGCATGGCCGACCTCGTGGATGGTCGAGTAGAAACAGTTGAACGGATCGCGCGCGCTGGTGCGGGTCGTGATACGCACATCCAGACCGGACCCGGACGAAAACGGGTGAACCGCCTTGTCGATGCGCCCGTGATCAAGGTCATAACCGAAAGCCAGAGCCAGTTCGCGGCTCAGCGCCATCTGCACGGCCTCGTCGAACTCCTGGTCCAATGGCGGCGGAATATCGGCGGCCAGAACGCGCGCACGCAACGCGACCAGCCTGGGGCGCAGGGCGGCGAACATCGCCTCAAGCTCGGCCCCGCTCGCGCCGGGTTCGTAGTCATCGAGCAGCGCGTCATAAAGATCGCCGCCCTCGGCCAGCGCTTCGGCTTCCTGGCGGCGCAACGCGATCACCTTTTCCAGCGTCGGCGCGAAAGCGGCAAAGTCTTCATCGGCCCGCGCCGCCGCCCAGACACCCTGGGCCCGGCTGGTAACACGGGCCAGTTCGGCGGCCAGGTCACCCGGAACCCTGGTGTTGCGCGCAAACGAGCGCCTGATCAGCCGGATGTTGGCGCGCCCGGTTTCGTCCAGCGCGCGCTCATCCACCGCCGCCAGCCAGTCGCCGATGCGCGCATCGGTCCGGCGCGCGTGCAGCACGCTTTCCATGGCGCCCATTTCCTCGACCCTCTGGTCGACGGCGCCGCGCGGCATCATGGTTTCCTGATCCCAGCCCAGCCGGCCCGCGACCTGCGCCAGCGCTTCGGTTTCGCGCTGAAACGCCATCAATTCATCATATGCGCTCATGCGCCCGCCCCCCTGATTGATTGCGCTGCCGGGTAAAGCGCGTGAAAACGAGCCCGAAGTATGAGGACCCAAAGCACAACGGCCCCCAACTGGTGGATCAGCGCCAGATGCACCGGCGCCGAATACATGACCGTGCCGATCCCCAGCACGACCTGGCCGAACAGCATGACCGCCACCCAGTCAAACGCCCGCCTGGTGCTGAAATTTCCGCTGCTGCGCGAGCGCCGCCACAGCCAAAGCCCGAAAGCAAACACCAGATAGCCCCACATCCGGTGCATGAACTGGACCATGCCGGACTCTTCGAAGAAATTCCGCCAGACCGGCGTCAGGTCCAGCGCCCCTTCGGGGAAGAACCGGCCAGCCATCATCGGCCAGTCGGTATAACCACGGCCCGCGTCGATCCCGGCGACCAGGGCCCCGAGCAGCACCTGGACGAAGGCCAGCCCGACAAGAACCGAGGCCATGCGTCCCAACCCTGCTTCGCGCGCCCGGCGCGCCTGCAGCAGGTCGGAGTCCTTTCGCCCCAGCTGAAAGACATACCAGGCAATCAGCCCGAGAATGATGAACGCAAGCCCCAGGTGCGTCGCCAGCCGGTAGCTGGCCACATCCAGTGCGCTGCCGCTCAGCCCCGAAGACACCATCCACCAGCCGATCGCCCCCTGCAGCCCGCCAAGCGCGCCGATCCCGAACAGGCGGCCCGTCCAGCCGGGTGGCATTTTCTTCAGCGCGAGAAAGCCGAAAAAACCGACGGCCCAGACCAACCCGATCAGCCGGCCAAGCTGACGGTGGCCCCATTCCCACCAATAGATGGACTTGAACTCGGAAAGGCTCATCCCCTTGTTTTGCAACTGGTATTCCGGGATGGCCTTGTAGCGTTCGAACTCGGCCAGCCAGGCGGCCTCACTGGTCGGCGGCAGCGCACCGCGCACCGGCTTCCACTCGGTGATCGACAGGCCACTGTCGGTCAGCCGGGTCAGCCCGCCGACAAGAATCATCACGGTGACCAGGGCAAACAGGATCATCAGCCATGCGCGCACAGCACCGCGAGCGCCCTTCTTGCGTTCGATCAGGCCGGGTTGTGGCGCCGAAACGCTGGCTTTGTCGGTTGTCTGCACGTCTTCGAAAATCGACCGTTTCCTGCTCATCGCCGCCCCGCTGTTCTGGTGTTCGCGCAAACCTAGTCGCGCTCCGCAAGATGAACAAGACCGCAGCGGCAAACTTGCATCCCCGCCTGTCCGCCTCTTCTGTCCGGCCATACTGCGGCCAGAGGCTGCGCGACGCCGCCAGCAGGCCTCGACGCAAACCTACTTGCGCCCGCCACCGTCGCCGCGTTCTTTCCAGCGCACCATCTGGCGCAGGACCCCGTGCAGCATCTGCACGTCAGCCCGCGTAAGCGGCAGCCGCGACCACATGTTGCGCAGGTTGAGTTTCATGCCATCCGCCTTTTCCGGTGGAAAGAAAAAGCCCGCGTCGTCCAATCGCTCCTGATAGTGGTCCCCCAGGGCCTGCACTTCGGCCTTGTTGGCGAATTCGGTTTTCGCCATGGCAAGGACTTCAGGCGCGATATCGGCGACCTGCCGGTTCCATTCATAGGCATTCAGCAACACCGCCTGAGCAAGATTAAGAGAGGCGAACGCCGGGTTGACCGGCACTGAAATGATGGCATCGGCATGGGCCACATCCTCATTTTCCAACCCCGCGCGCTCGGGGCCGTACAACACAGCAACCTTGCGCCCCTGCTCGCACAGCGCCCGGGCATGGGCCATGGCGCGCTCGGGCGTCATGACCGGTTTGGTCAGGCCGCGACCCCGCGCAGTCGTTGCGAAAACATAGTCCCGATCGCGGATTGCGTCGGCCAGCGTGTCGCAAACGCGCGCCTCGTCCAACAGGCGCCCGGCCCCGCTGGCCATGGCGACGGCCTTCTGGTTTGGCCACCCGTCGCGCGGGGCGACGATGCCCATCCTGTCCAGGCCGAAATTCCACATGGCGCGCGCCGCGGCACCAATGTTTTCGCCCATCTGCGGGCGCACCAGCACAAAGGCGGGCTGTAAGCTGTTCTGGACCATCTCTCACCGATCGGATTGAACTGGTTGCGTGATATTGCGCCGGCCGAACCGATACAAGCGCCATGGCGACCGCCGGCGCTCGGCAGCCCGGTCGTCGCGCAATCTGGTCATCCAATCCGAACAGGGCTATAGCGCCACATGATCCAACCACCGGAGCATTGTCATGGCCGAGACGGAACAGCCGCAAATCTATCTGGTAACCCCGCCGGAAATGGACCCGGCAACCTTCCCCGACACGTTGGCGGCTGTTCTGGATGCCGTCGAAATCGCCTGCGTCCGCCTTGCGCCTTCGACCCGCGACGACGTCCTGATTGCCCGGCTTGGCGACGCCTTGCGCGACGTGGCCCACGCGCGCGACATTCCCCTGGTCATCGAACAACATGTCATGATGGTCGAACGTCTCGGGCTGGATGGCGTGCATCTGACCGACGGCCCGCGCCAGGTCAGAAAGACCAGAAAACTGCTGGGGGCGGACGCCATCGTGGGCACCTTTTGCGGTGCCTCGCGCCATGATGCCATGACGGCGGGCGAAGCCGGCGCCGACTATGTGGCTTTCGGCCCGGTCGGCCAGACCACACTGGGCGACGGCACCCTGGCCGGATACGACCTGTTTGCCTGGTGGAGCGAAATGATAGAGGTGCCGGTCGTCGCAGAGGGCAATCTGGATGAAGATATCGTTGCAACCCTTTCCCCGGTCGCCGATTTTCTTTGTTTCGGGTCCGAGGTCTGGGAGACAGAAGACCCGCTTGCCCGTCTCAAATCCCTGGTCAGTGCCATCGCCGGTTAAGCCTGCCGCGCAGCGCACGGGTGCCTGCTACCGCGTGCTGTCCACCAGTGCCTTGTGCCCCGCGCGCACAGCCTTTTCGCAGGCAAGCGCCAGATCCTTGCGGCCCCGATATCGCGCCACCTGCAAAGGCGGGTGATAGACAACATCGACATGCCCGCGCCGTTGCGCTGCGCAGACTTTCAGAAGGTGCGACACGAACCCCATCTCGCCCCACCATCCGTAGAACCAATACGGCTTGCCGGGCGGCGAACGATAGAGAACAGACACCGGCTGAACCCACAGATCGGCGGCATTTTCAGGTGTGAAGAAAGCCTCGAACAGTGTTGATTTGAAAGGCAGAACAAGCGACCCGTCGCTGGATGTCCCTTCGGGAAAAAACAGCAACTTGTGGCCTGCGCCAAGGCGGCTTTCCAGAAGCGCCTGTTGTATCTTCGCATCCCCAGGCGCGCGCCGGATAAAGACCGTGCCGGTCGCCCGGGCCAGAAGCCCGATACCGGGCCACTGCGCAACCTCGGACTTGGCGACGAAGAACACGCTCTGGCCTGCATTCAGAGCAAAAATATCCAACCACGAGGCATGATTGGCCACGACCCCGCCCTTGTGGACCATCGGCCGACCATGACGCCGACAGGAAAGCCCGAGAATCGGCAGGGCAATACGACTGACAGCCTGCGTGATACGGGGCGAAACCGGACGGTGCCGGGCCCGCAGCAGCCCTTCG
>JALSJL010000040.1 GCA_026989405.1 Marinosulfonomonas sp.
TTGCAGGCCTACGCATCGGGCATCTTTCCCATGGCTGAAACCCGCGACAGTCCCGGGCTTCACTGGATCGACCCGCATGAGCGTGGCATCTTCCCGTTGCAGGGATTTCACATATCGAGGTCCCTGCGCCGGGCCATTCTGCGAGATGACTACCAGGCCAGGTTCGATACCGACTTCGAAGGCGTCATGCGCGCCTGCGCCGACCGTGAAAACACATGGATCAACGATATCATTCTGGACCTGTACGGCCGCCTTCATCAGACCGGCCGGGCGCACAGCCAGGAAATCTGGCATGAGGGCCGCCTGGTCGGTGGCGTCTACGGCATTACCCTTGGTCGGGCCTTTTTTGGTGAAAGCATGTTTTCGCGCCGCCGGGACGCGTCGAAAATCGCGTTGGCCTGGTTGATTGACCGGCTGCGCCTGACCGGGTTCACCTTGTTTGATACCCAGTTTCTGACCCCGCACCTGGCAAGCCTCGGGGCCATCGAGATCAGTCGCGCAGACTACCATCGGCGCTTGCAGATCGCCATCAGCCAATCGGCCGATATCTGCAGTCTGCCCGAACCGCAAACGCCTCAGTCTGTCTTGCAGCGCAACACCCAGACGTCGTAGCGCGGGTGGTCCAGCGCATTCAGCGCCGGGCTTGATGCAAGCATCCAGCCGCGAAAGGCAACGTCGCCATCGGCCGCATTGCGCACCAGAACGTAAGACGCCGCATCGCCGGCCGGGTCATCCACCGGGAAACGACATTCGCCAAGCGTCACCTGAATGCGGCCCAGTTGCTTGGTCTGCCCGGGGGCCAGGTCAAAATCAACCACTTCGCCCGAAACCTTGTCGACCGCCCGCAACATCACCCCGTCGGGTGCAACTTCGGCCGGCTGAATTGGTGATTGCGTTGTGATCGTTCCCATGTCGTAGTTCGGCAGCGGCCGCTCGCTTTCAAGAAACGGCTGGTCCAGCCCGGTGCCGTCGGTGATCGGGCTTTCGATAATGATATTGTCGCCATCGGGTTGGTCCTGCGCCCACCCGACCGATATACCGGTGGCCACAGCGCCTGCCAGGATCAATGGAAAAACGGCCTTCATTCTTCGCCGCCATTGCCACTGACGAACTTGAGCAACAATTCGACAAGCCCGACCGAGCTCTGCGTGTCTTCGATTTCCGATCCGGGTTCAAGATTGAACGGCGAGCCGCCGGGCAAAAGCTCCATGAAATTGCCGCCAAGAAGCCCCTCGGACGAGACGACAACCGCGGTATCGTCCGGCAATGCGATATGGCTTGCCACGGTAAAATGCGTGTCAGCGCGGAAGGTTTCGGGGTTGAGATCCAGGTCGGTGACCGTGCCGACCTTGACGCCGGCCATGCGCACATCCGTCCCGACGGATACCCCCTGCACGGAGCGAAAAGATGCAAAGTACTCATGTGCATCAGAACTGTTTCCGGCGAACCCGGTGAGTTGATTGGCATAGAACAAAAAACCGACCGCCGCGGCCAGAACCGCGCCACCCACAATGACTTCTGCTGTGTTTTCCGACATGCCCGCTACTCCGGTCGCCAAGCCTCATAGTCCTGCCGTTCGACCGGCCGGGGGCGCCGGATCGAACCCTTGGGCAAATAGGCCCGCGCAGTGCCGGTCAGGTTTTCATGGTGTGGCTTTTCCCATGGCTTGTGAACCAATGGGGCCCTGGTCGGCGGGTCGTCGAAAGTGTGGTGCAGCCAGCCGTGCCAGTCGGGCGGAACGCGCGAGGCTTCGGCCTCTCCGTTGAAAATGACCCATCGGCGCTTGCCGTCTCGGCTTTGATAATAGGTGTTGCCCTGTTCATCCTCGCCAACGGGTTCACCCTTGAGCCATGTATAGATCTGGGTGTTCAGCGTTTGGCTGTCCCACCAAGTCACAGCCCGAAACAGGGTGTTCAGAATGCCCATGGAAGCCCTCCGGTGTTGGTCTGTTCTTCATATGGCGGATTGGCGCGGGAAGGTCCAGAGAGAAGGTCCGCTGGGGGGCGCTCATCTGCCCTGTCGGGCATCTTCGCATTTGCGAGAAACGACCGGCGGGAGTGCCGAGCCACTCCGCCCCCTATCCGCTCACCCTGGCAGTCACCTCGATTTCAATCTTCATCGCAGGGTCGATCAGGCCAGCCTCGATCATGGTGGCGGCTGGCGGGTTGTCCCCGAATGCCGCGCGCAGCATCGGCCAGCAGGGCGCAAACTCTTGCCGATCAGGCAGAATGTAGTGAACGCGAACCACATCGGCCATGGACGCGCCGGCCTGCCCAAGGGCCGCCTCGATATGTTCGAGGGCAAGTCGGCACTGGTCGACGACCCCGGTGGGCACCGTCATCGTGGAATGATCCTGCCCCGTGGTGCCGGAAACAAACACCCAGCCATCACAGACCACTGCCCGACTATAGGCCGCCTTTGGTTCATAAGCCGACCCCGATGAAATGCGCCGGATTGGCATTTCAGCTTGCCGAGGTCGCCTTTTTGCGCGCGTCAGCATGGATCATCAGCGGCGCGGCATCCGAGTTGACCGCCTCTTCGTTGACCACAACCTCGGTCACGCTGTCGAGACCCGGCAATTCGAACATGGTATCAAGCAGGATGTCTTCCATGATCGACCGCAGACCGCGCGCGCCCGTCTTGCGTTCAATCGCGCGCTTGGCAATGGCGCGCAATGCATCATCGGTGAAGGTCAGTTTGGTGTTTTCCAGCTCGAACAGGCGCTCATATTGCTTGACCAGCGCATTTTTCGGCCGCGTCAGGATGGTCACCAACGCATCTTCATCAAGATCGGTCAGGGTCGCGATCACCGGCAGACGCCCGACAAACTCGGGGATCAGGCCGAATTTCAGCAGGTCTTCCGGCTCCAGCTCCTGGAACACTTCGCCAACGCCGCGGCTGTCATTGTCTTTGACATCAGCGCCAAAACCGATGGCCGACCCCTTGCCGCGCTGCGAAATGATCTTGTCGAGCCCGGCGAAAGCCCCGCCGCAAATGAACAGGATATTGGTCGTGTCCACCTGCAGGAATTCCTGCTGCGGATGCTTGCGCCCACCTTGGGGCGGCACCGAGGCAACCGTGCCCTCCATGATCTTGAGCAGCGCCTGCTGCACCCCCTCACCCGACACGTCGCGAGTGATTGAGGGGTTGTCCGACTTGCGGGTGATCTTGTCGACCTCATCAATATAAACGATCCCGCGCTGCGCCCGCTCGACGTTGTATTCACTGGCCTGCAAGAGCTTGAGAATGATGTTCTCCACGTCTTCCCCGACATACCCCGCCTCGGTCAGCGTCGTGGCGTCGGCCATGGTAAAGGGCACATCAATGATGCGCGCCAGCGTTTGTGCCAGGAGCGTCTTGCCGCAGCCGGTGGGGCCGATCAGAAGAATGTTCGACTTGGCCAGCTCAATGTCACCTGATTTGGCGGCATGGTTGAGCCGTTTGTAGTGGTTGTGAACCGCAACCGAAAGCACCCGCTTGGCGTGTTCCTGCCCGATCACATAATCATCGAGAACTTCACAGATTTCCTTGGGCGTTGGCACGCCGTCGGCGGATTTCAGGCCCGACCCTTTGCTTTCTTCGCGGATGATGTCCATGCAAAGTTCGACGCATTCGTCGCAAATGAACACCGTTGGACCGGCGATCAGTTTTCGCACCTCGTGCTGACTTTTGCCGCAGAACGAGCAATATAAGGTGTTCTTGCTGTCACCAGAGTTATTTGCCATCAGTCTTCCCCAAAGGCCGCATGCCGATCGATTGCGCGACGATAAATCGCGATGGTTCACTTACCCTAAAGTCTAGGTCAGGCGAAAATTGGGCACAATGCCAAAATGACAGACGCGTCACCGCGTCATCCGGTTGTGACCAAATCAACTGTCTTCCGCTTCCAATTTGGCGCGACTGTCGACAATCTCGTCGATAAGCCCCCATTCTTTCGCTTCTTCCGGCGACATGAAGTTGTCGCGCTCCAGCGCGTTTTCGACGGTTTTCAGCTTCTGCCCGGTGTGGCTGACGTAGATCTGGTTCAGCCGCTCCTTGAGCTTCTGGGTTTCCTGGGCATGAATCATGATGTCCGTCGCCTGCCCCTGGTAGCCACCGGACGGCTGGTGCACCATGATCCGGCTGTTGGGAAGCGAATAGCGCATGCCCTTTTCGCCGGCCGCCAGCAACAGAGAGCCCATCGAGGCCGCCTGCCCGATGCAGACCGTCGAAATCTTGGGCCGGATATACTGCATGGTGTCATAGATCGACAAGCCGCTGGTCACGACACCACCGGGGCTGTTGATATACATCGAAATTTCCTTGGTCGGGTTTTCCGCTTCAAGGAACAGAAGCTGCGCCACGATGATGGTCGCCATTTCATCATGAACGGGCCCGGCCACGAAAATGATCCGCTCCTTGAGCAGACGCGAAAAGATGTCGTAGCGGATCGACCCGCGCGAAGTGGTCTCCTCGACAGTGGGGATGATAAAACTGGTCAGTTGTGAAATGGGGTCTCTCATGTCCGTACCTTCAAGCTGCAGGGATAAGGGTTAGCGGATAAGTGCTTACAAATGTCTTAGTGATGCGGACGCGGAGCTTCAAGGCCATGCGCTCACCCGAGGCGCGGCCAATTGACGTGGCCGCCGGCCCCGGAAATGCCCGCTTTGCCCCGCGGTTGGCGCCATTCGACCGCTGCCCTCGCAAGTTCACGGTGAATTCTGGTCACTCTGGCCGAATTCTTCCGTGGCCTCACGGCTCTTGTTGTAACGCACCGACGACCAGAGCGAGATACCGATCAGCCCGGCCCCGATCAGGCCGGTGACGAGTTCGGGGATGCTCCAGAGGGTCTGGGCAAACATGATGAGTGCCAGAACCAGAATCGAATAGAACGCGCCGTGCTCAAGATACCTGAATTGCGCAAGTGTCTGTTTTTCAACCAGCATGATGGTCATCGAGCGCACATACATCGCCCCGACCCCAAGCCCGATCGCGATCAGGAAAAAGTTCTGGGTCAGGGCAAAAGCCCCGATCACACCATCAAAGGAAAAACTGGCATCCAGGACTTCAAGGTAGAGAAATGCCCCCAGTCCGCCGACACGCGCAATCGACCCGGCTTCCGGCTGCCTGTCCAGCGCCTGCCCGAGCGCCTCGACACCGGTAAAGATCACCAATCCGAACATCGCAGAGGACAGAAACCGCGCGACATCGTGCTCGGGCAGCTGCGTGGCCACGCCCAGAACCGCAAGCAGGACCAGCGTGATCTGCAGGCCCCGGATGCTGGCCCAGCGGCGCAACTGGACCTCCAGCGCCTTGATCCAATCGACTTCCTTGCCCTCGTCAATGAAATAGGTCAACGCAACCATCATCAGGAATGCGCCCCCGAATCCGGCGATCGAGACATGTGCGTCATGCATGATTCGCGCGTATTCCTTCGGATCTCCGACCGCCAGAGAAAATGCCTCGAGCGGCCCGATGCGCGCGGCGACCGCCACAACAACAAGCGGAAACACGATGCGCATGCCGAAAACGGCGATCAGGATGCCCCAGGTCAGAAAGCGTTTCTGCCAGACCGGCGACATTGTGCGCAGCTTGTTGGCATTCACGATCGCATTGTCAAACGACAGCGATATCTCGAGGATGATCAGAACGACGCCAATGACCAGGAACGCAAAGGCGGCGCCGAAAGACTGCGAATAGCTCCAGCCCAGCCAGAATATCGCAACCATGCCGGCAATGGTCATGATGAACGGCCAGCGAAAATGTCTCATAGCGCCTTTCATCCGGCCGCCCCAGTTGGTGAACTCCGCCCCCAAGTAATGCGCCTTACCGGGAACGGCAAGCAAAGCCGCAAAGGCCCCCGATACCGGCCCCGGCCCCCGAACAAGACCGGCAATCTCCTTTGGGTATCGGCAGATGAAACACACGCCTTCGCCTGTGGCCCCGAACGCCGCAGGGCTCAGGGCGCCATTTGCCCGACTAGGTCACCGACTCATAAGCGCGCAACCAGATTCGTGTTGCGGCGAGTTTGACGAGGGCGAGGAAGTTGGCGTCGTGTTTTTCGTATCGTGTTGCTATGGCCCTGTAATGCTTGAGTTTCGAGAAG
>JALSJL010000041.1 GCA_026989405.1 Marinosulfonomonas sp.
GATCATCGGCATCTGGGGCGGCAAGGAGCGCATCTATGCCGCCTTCAAGTTCTTCCTCTACACCTTCCTCGGTTCGGTGCTGATGCTGGTGGCGATGGTGGCGATGTATGTGGATGCCGGCACCACCGACATTCCGACGCTGATGAACCACGAATTCGCCTCGGCCACGCTGAATGTGCTGGGCTTTCAGGTGATCGGCGGGCTGCAGACGCTGCTGTTTCTTGCGTTTTTTGCCAGTTTCGCGGTGAAAATGCCGATGTGGCCGGTGCACACCTGGCTGCCGGATGCCCACGTTCAGGCGCCGACCGCGGGCTCGGTCATCCTGGCGGCGATCCTGCTGAAGATGGGCGGTTACGGCTTTTTGCGCTTTTCGCTGCCGATGTTTCCGATCGGTTCGGACGTGCTGGCTCCGGTCATCCTGTGGCTCAGCGTCATCGCCATCGTCTACACCTCGCTTGTGGCGCTTGCCCAGGAAGACATGAAAAAACTGATCGCCTACTCGTCGGTCGCGCATATGGGCTACGTCACCGCCGGCATCTTTTCGGCCAACCAGCAGGGCCTCGACGGGGCGATTTTCCAGATGATCAGCCACGGTTTCATCTCGGGTGCGTTGTTCCTGTGCGTCGGCGTGATCTACGACCGCATGCACACCCGCGAGATCGACGCCTATGGCGGTCTGGTGATGCGGATGCCGCGCTATGCGCTGATCTTCATGTTCTTCACGCTGGCCAATGTCGGGCTGCCGGGAACCTCCGGGTTCATTGGCGAGTTCCTGACGCTGGTGGGCATGTTCAAGGCCAACACATGGGTTGCGGCCTTTGCAACCAGCGGCGTGATCTTGTCGGCGTCTTACGGGCTCTGGCTTTACCGGCGCGTGGTCATGGGCGATCTCATCAAGGAAAGCCTGCGCTCGATCACCGATCTGGATGCCCGTGAAAAACTGATCTTTGCGCCGCTGGTGGCGATGACACTGCTGCTGGGTCTCTACCCGAGCCTCGTCACCGATGTCATCGGACCCTCGGTCACTGCACTGCTTGAACAATACCACGCCGCCATTCCCGCCGAAATGCTCACGCAAGCGGCACATAACTAGGGGCAAATGAAATGACATCTGCCGATTTTTCCACCGTTTTGCCCGAGGTGATCCTGGCCATCTTCGCGATGGCAGCCCTGATGCTTGGCGCCTATGGCGGCAAGGACAGGGTGGCACCGCAGATCACCGCCTTGACGGTCGCGGCCCTGATCGGCACGGCCGCCATGATCGGTCTTGGCCGCGGCGGCGCCCAGGCCGCCTTTGGTGGCATGTTCGTTGACGACAGTTTTTCGCGCTTTGCCAAGGTTGTCATCCTGCTGTCGGCCGCCGGGGTTCTGCTGATGAGCCGCAGTTACATGGAAAAGCTCAACCTCCTGCGATTCGAATTTCCGATCCTGCTTGTGCTGGCGGTGATCGGCATGATGGTCATGGTGTCATCGGGCGATCTGATGACGCTTTACATGGGGCTCGAGCTGCAGTCGCTGTCGCTTTATGTGGTCGCCTCGCTGCGCCGCGACAGCGTGCGTTCGACCGAGGCCGGCCTGAAATATTTCGTGCTCGGCGCGCTCAGTTCGGGCCTGTTGCTCTACGGCGCCTCGCTTACCTATGGCTTCGCCGGCACCACGCTGTTTTCCGGCGTCATCCAGGCCGCCGGTGAGGGACAACTGCCCCTGGGGCTGTTGATCGGGCTGGTGCTGATGATCACCGGACTGGCCTTCAAGGTGTCCGCCGTGCCATTTCACATGTGGACGCCCGATGTCTACGAAGGCTCGCCCACTGCGGTCACCGCCTTTTTCGCAACGGCTCCGAAAGTGGCGGCGATGGGGTTGTTTGCCCGGTTGATGTTTGACGGCTTTGGTGGCGTGACCGGCGACTGGACGCAGATCATCGCGCTATTGTCCGTGGCGTCGATGTTTGTCGGGGCCATTGCCGCGATCGGGCAGCGCAACATCAAGCGGCTGATGGCCTATTCGTCCATCGCGCACATGGGATTTGCTCTGATGGGGCTGGCCGCAGGCACGGTGCTGGGCGTTCAGGCCATGCTTGTCTACATGGCGATCTATGTCACCATGAATATCGGAACCTTTGCCTTCATCCTGTCGATGGAACGCGACGGGCGTGAAGTCAGCGATATTTCCGGGCTGAACATGTTGTCGAAGACCGCTCCGCTCAAGGCGCTTGCCATGATGATCCTGCTGTTCTCGCTGGCCGGAGTGCCGCCGCTGGTCGGTTTCTTCGGCAAGTTCTATGTGCTGCAGGCCGCGGTTGATGCAAACCTCGCCTGGCTTGCCCTGGCCGGGGTGATTGCTTCGGTGATCGGTGCATTTTACTACCTGCGTCTGGTCTACTACATGTATTTCGGTGAAGAGACAGAAGCGCTCGACACTGGCATGGCGCCTGCCCAATGGGTTCTGCTGGTGGCGTCGGCCGCGATCATGGTGCTTGGGGTCATCAACCTGTTTGGCGTCGACGGGTTTGCCGCCACGGCCGCGAATGCTCTTGTCAATTAGCGCGGATGCCGATGTGAGCTGGCCCGATGGTGTCGGGCTGACCGTGCTTCCGGAAGTCGACAGCACCAATGAAGAGGCCATGCGCATCGCCCCCGGCCTGACGGGGCCGCACTGGATACTGGGCCTGCGCCAGACGGGTGGGCGCGGGCGGGGCGGGCGCCCGTGGATCGATCCGGCCGGAAATTTCGCGGCAACATTGGTGATGCCGGTGACAGAAGCGGCCGCAACCGTTGCCCTGCGTTCGTTCGTGGCCTCACTGGCCCTGTTTGACAGTCTGGTCACCCTGACCGGGCGGCCTGAAATTTTCGCGTTGAAATGGCCGAATGACGTCTTGTTGAACGGCGGCAAGCTGGCGGGCATTCTTCTGGAAAACCTGCCTTCGGGGCATTTGGCCATCGGGATCGGTATCAACCTGCGCGCGGCCCCGTCAGCAGCCGACGTTGAAAAGACAACGATCCGGCCCGTGTGCCTGTCGGGGCAGACGGGGGTGCAGGTGTTGCCTGAAGAATTGCTCAGGATAATTGCACCGGCTTACGCGATGCGCGAGGCCCAGTTCACGTCCTGCGGTTTTGGCCCCATACGCGAGGCATGGCTTGCCCGGGCGGCCCGCCTGGGAACGGAAATTCGGGCGCGCATCGGGTCGCGCGATACCGCGGGGACATTCGAAACGGTGGACGATCAGGGGCGATTGATCTTATCAACCACACACGGGCGTCAGGCAATTCCTGCGGCCGAAGTGTTCTTCTGAAAGGGGCGCCCATGTTGCTGTGCATTGATACCGGCAACACCAACACGGTGTTTTCGATCTGGGATGGCAGTCAGTTTCTTGCCACATGGCGCACGTCCACCGAATGGCAGCGCACGGCCGACCAGTATTTCGTCTGGCTGTCGACATTGATGAAAGCGGAAAACCTGCACGTCGATATCGATCAGGTGATCATATCGTCAACCGTTCCGCGCGTTGTTTTCAACCTGCGAGTCCTGTGTGACCGTTACTTCAATTGCCGCCCGCTGGTGGTTGGCAAACCTGACTGCCTGCTGCCCGCGCCACCGCGAGTGGATGCCGGAACGATCGTCGGCCCCGATCGGCTGGTGAACGCGGCGGGTGCGTTTGACCGGCACGGCGGCGATTTGATCGTGGTCGATTTCGGAACCGCCACGACCTTTGACGTGGTCGATGGCGATGGCGCCTATATCGGAGGTGTGATAGCCCCGGGCGTGAACCTCAGCCTCGAAGCGTTGCACCACGCGGCCGCGGCATTGCCCCATGTGGATGTTTCGCAACCGCAGGCCGTCATCGGCACCAATACGGTTGCCTGCATGCAGTCGGGCGTGTTCTGGGGCTACATCGGGCTGGTGCGCGAAATCTGTGCGCGGATAAAGGCCGAGCATGACGAACCCATGCAGGTGATCGGCACCGGCGGCCTGGCGCCGCTGTTCGAACAGGGCGAAAAACTGTTCGATGTGCTTGAGGATGACCTGACAATGCACGGGCTGACCGTGATCCACTGTTTCAACAAGGAAAACTCATGAACAAGGCAACAAAGCGATTGATCTACCTGCCGCTCGGCGGGGCCGGCGAGATCGGGATGAATTGCTACGTCTATGGCTACGGGCCACGGGACAAGGAGCGTTTCATCATCGTCGATCTTGGCGTGACCTTTCCGGACATGGAAACGTCGCCGGGGATCAACCTGATCATGGCTGACATTGACTGGATTGCCGAGCGCAAGGACCGGCTGGACGCCATCTTCATTACCCACGCGCATGAAGACCATATTGGCGCCGTCGGCCACCTTTGGTCGCGCCTGGAGGCTCCGATCTATGCCCGTGCCTTCACGGCGCATCTTGCCCGGCTGAAATTCGAAGAGCACGGGCTGGATGAGTTGTCGATCAAGACGGTCGATGCATGGCCGGAAACAGTGAAGGCGGGAGCGTTCGAGGTGGGTTTTGTGCCGGTGTCGCATTCCATCCCGGAAAGCTCGGCGCTGGTGATCGACACGCCTCAGGGGCGCATCGTGCATACCGGCGACTTCAAGCTGGACGAGACGCCGGGCGTCGGGGAACCGTTTGACCCCAAGCTGTGGGCCGAGATTGGAAAATCTGGTGTCCGTGCGCTGGTTTGCGACAGCACCAACGTTTTTTCGCCGCATCCGGGGCGATCCGAAAAGACGGTCGGGCCGGCGATTGAGGAACTGATCGCGGGTGCCAGCGGCATGGTTGTGGCAACGACGTTTGCCTCCAACATTGCGCGGGTGAAAACGCTGGCCGAGGCGGGAAAGCGGGCCGGGCGCTCAGTCGTGCTTTTGGGGCGCGCCATGCGGCGGATGATTACAGCGGGGATAGAGACCGGAATTCTGGTCGATTTTCCGAAAACAATCGCCCCCGAGGACGCGCCGGATATTCCGCGCGAAAACCTGCTGGTCCTGGCCACCGGCAGCCAGGGCGAGCGGCGGGCCGCCACGGCGCAGCTTTCGCGCGGAAAATACATGGGGCTGTCCCTGAAAAAGGGCGACCTGTTCCTGTTTTCGTCCAAGACGATTCCGGGCAATGAAAAGTCCGTCGGCCGTATCGTGAACGCATTTTCCGAAATGGGCGTCGATGTGGTGGATGACAGCACCGACAAGTATCACGTTTCCGGCCACGCCAACCGGCCCGATCTGGAGCGCATGCACAAGATCCTGAAGCCGCAGTTCGTGATCCCGATGCACGGCGAGCACCGGCATTTGCGAGAGCACGTCAAGCTGGCGGCGGAGAACGGATTTTCCGCAGTGATTGCGCCCAATGGGGTGATGGTTGATCTGTCCGGCAACGAGTTGCGCGTCGAAGATTATGTGGAAACCGGCCGGACCTATACCGATGGAAGCGTTCAGATCGGTGCGCTTGACGGTGTTGTGCGCGACCGTATCCGGCTGGCCATGAACGGCCATGTCACCGCGACCCTGATCCTTGAAAACAACAAGCCACTTGGCGATGTCTGGTGTGAAACCATGGGGTTGCCGGACACCGGCATATCCCGGGACCCTCTGGTCGAGGTTCTTGAAGAAGATGCAACGCAGTTGCTCATGCGGACCGGGCGCAAGATCCTGGCCGATGATGAGCGTCTGACCGAAGAGCTGCGCCGGGTGTTGCGTAAATCGGCCAATAACGAGATTGGCAAGAAGCCGGAAGTGACGATCATCATCAGCCGCCTGAGCGATTGACCAACCGACCGAAAAAAGGCGCCGGCCAGAGCAGTCCTTCCACGGCGATCTGGACCGGCATCGATCCGACAGATCAATCCTGGTCGTCGGCCCCGGTTGGCATGGCAAAGGTTTTCAGGTGCTGGCGCGCGCCCTGGGGGCGTTTTTCGAAGACCACGATACTGTCGTAAAAGGTGATGCTATCGGTCGAACGGGTAAAGTCTCCAACCTCCAGGCCCTTGCGAACGTGCACGGCATTCAGGTCATCAATCCGGTTCTTGGCGTGCTCGATGAACGTGCCCGCCTTGCGCAGCCCGCCGCCCCATTT
>JALSJL010000042.1 GCA_026989405.1 Marinosulfonomonas sp.
GACAGCGCCACCACCGGAATGTCGAGCTCCTTGGCGATGGCCTTGAGGCCCTGGGTGATCTCGGAAACCTCGTTGACCCGGCTGTCCTTGGCGCTGGCGGGCCGCACAAGCTGCAGGTAGTCGACAATCAGCACGTCCAGCCCATGCGTCCGCTTGAGCCGGCGCGCGCGCGCCGCCAACTGGCTGATCGGCAGGGCGGCGGTGTCGTCGATGTAAAGCGGGCAGGCCTCCAGTTCGCGCGCGGCGTCGATGAAGCGGCGAAACTCGTCCTCGCTCATGTCGCCGCGCCGGATCCTTTCGCTGGGGACGGTGGCGGCCTCTGACAGAATGCGCGCGGCCAGCTGTTCGGCGCTCATCTCGAGCGAAAAGAACCCGACAATGCCGCCATCCACAGCGCCTTCGGTGCCGTCGGGCAAGCGTCCGCGCTTGTAGCTCCTGGCGATGTTGAACGCGATGTTGGTGGCTAGCGAGGTCTTGCCCATCGAGGGTCGCCCGGCCAGGATCAAGAGGTCCGACCGGTGCAGCCCGCCGAGTTTCTGGTCAAGGTCGCGCAGCCCCGTGGAAAGCCCCGCCAGCCCGCCTTCGCGGTGATGGGCCGCATTGGCGACATCGACCGCGTCGGTCACCGCTTTCAGGAAGGACTGAAACCCGCTGTCGGTCTGGCCCTGTTCGGCCAACTGGTAAAGCGCCTGTTCGGCTTCGACGATCTGTTCGCGTGGTTCGCTGTCGATATCCACGCGTCCGGCCTTGTCGGCGATGGTCTGGCCAAGGTCCATCAATTCGCGCCGGATCGCCAGATCGTAGATCATCTGCGCATAGTCGCGCGCGGCAAAGGTCGAGACCGCCGAGCCGGCCAGACGCGCAAGATAGGCCGGCCCGCCCAGTGCCTTGAGGCCCTCGTCATCTTCGAGAAATGCCTTCAGTGTGACCGGTGACGCCAGCGCGTTCTTGCTGATGCGGGTCTTTGCCACCTCGAAGATGCGGGCATGCACCGGGTCGTGAAAATGCTGGGCATCAATGATCGAGGCGATGCGGTCAAAAATGTCGTTGTTGGTCAGGATCGCGCCAAGAAGCTGTTGCTCGGCCTCGATATTGTGCGGCAGGGCGCCGATGCCCTGAAGGTCGCCCTGGTCTGCCTGTGTCGCGTCGGTCGGAAGCGCCCGAATTTCGTTCATGTCTGCCACTGCCCCTGTTTTGACGCCTGTCATAGAACCTGGCCCGCGGGAAGGTCAAAATGTATAATTCTGTGGATAAACCGCTGACGGGTCGGCGGTCGCATGCTGCACCCCATCTTGCGACGAGCGGGGGGCGTGCGTCAACATGTTGTTGCGCGCGCCGTGGCAGAAAGTCGCCGGCCTGGCCCCGGGCCCTGGCTGCCCCTTGCGGTGCGCGGCCCTGCGGCGCCTGGGGTTTCCAGCGTGCGCCGGGTTTGCTTTTGCCGGCCCCGGCAGGCGCGAATCGGCCTGTCCGTCATGTCTTGTGCGCGTCCTGCCATGCGCGCGGATCCTTCAGGAACCGTTCAACTTCATCCAGTGTTTCGCGTGCGAAACCTTCCGTTTCGCGCGCCCTCTCCAGCACATCCCACCAGCTGCACAAATGGTGCAGCGTGACACCATGTGCGGCCAGGTTTTCGCGGGTTTCCGGGAAAATGTCGTAAAAGAAGATCACCGCGGTGTGGGCGCAGGTCGCGCCGGTTTCGCGGATCGCCTCGACAAAGGAAATCTTCGAGCCGCCATCGGTGGTCAGGTCTTCGACCAGAAGCACGTTCTGCCCCTTTGTCATCACCCCCTCGATACGCGCGTTGCGCCCGTAGCCCTTTGCCGTCTTGCGCACATAGCTCATCGGCAGGGCCATGCGTTCGGCAACCAGGGCGGCAAACGGGATACCCGCCGTCTCGCCGCCGGCGATGTTGTCAAACGCCTCCAGTCCCACGTTGCGCATCACCGTGACGGCCATGAAGTCCATCAGCGCCGAACGGATGCGCGGGTAGGAGATCAGCTTGCGGCAATCCACATAGGTCGGCGAGGGCAGGCCCGACGCAAGCGTGAACGGCGCATCCGGCCGGAAATCGACGGCGCCGATTTCAAGCAGCATGGCCGCGCTGAGGCGGGCGATTTCGGCAGGCTCGGGGTAGGAACTCGGGATCATCGGCGTTGGTCCTTGTGAAAAGGGAGGGATGCCTCCGGCGGGGATATTTCTGCAAAGAAGAAGATCAGGGCAGGACGCTCCAGTTCAGCGCAAACCCGGGGTCGAAAACGGTCAGCGGGCCGTCTTCGGTTGCAATGGATCCGGGGTAGGCGGGCGGGGTGCGCGCCAGCGTGAGGGTTTGCGTGTTTGCCGGGAGGCCATAGAAGGCCGGGCCATTCAGCGATGTGAAGGCTTCGAGGTGGTCCAGCGCGCCGGCCTGTTCGAATATCTCGGCCAGGATCGACAGGCTGTTGGTGGCGGTGAAACAGCCGGCGCAGCCGCAGGGGCCGAGTTTGGCCGGGTCGGGATGCGGCGCGCTGTCGGTGCCGAGAAAGAACCGCCCCCGCCCCGAGGTTGCGG
>JALSJL010000043.1 GCA_026989405.1 Marinosulfonomonas sp.
GGGCCAGCCTGTGGGTTTCTCGTTTGGCGACCGGCAGGCAGTAGTAGTGCGGCCGGATGCCGCCGGCCAGGATGTGGTTGCGGTTGATCACCAGGTGGTGCGTGGTGATGGTGGCGCCAAGCGTGTCATCGCCATCGCGCACATAGGCGACGCCTTCCGATGTGGTGACATGTTCGAGCACCACGCGCAGCCCCGGCGTGGCGCGGCGCAGCGGCTCGAGCACGCGCTCGATGAATACGGCTTCGCGGTCGAAGATGTCGACCTGCGGGTCGGTGACTTCGCCATGCACGCACAGCGGCAGGCCGATCTCGGCCATGCGTTCGAGCACGCCCCGCACCCGGTCAAAGTTGCGCACGCCGCTGTCGGAATTGGTCGTCGCGCCGGCCGGGTAGAGCTTGACGGCGCTGATCAGCCCGCGGGCGGCGGCGCGCTCGACGTCGTCGGGTTCGGTCGTTTCGGTGAGATACAGCGTCATCAGCGGTGCAAATTGCATCGTCCGGGGCAGGGCATCGAGGATACGCGCGCGGTAGTCGGCGGCCTGTTGCCCGGTGACAACCGGCGGCAGCAGGTTGGGCATGATGATGGCGCGGGCGAAATGGCGCGCGGTTTCGGGCAGCACGGCCTTGAGCATCGCGCCATCGCGCAGATGCAGATGCCAGTCGTCGGGACGGCGCAGGGTAAGTGTCTGGGTCATGGCCGCACCGATTACACAATCATGCGCCCCGGCGCCATAGCCAGATTTCAGACGGGCTCTGGCTGGTCCTGTTTCGGCAGGCTGCGGCCCTGCCGCTGCAGGGTTTCCAGAGACCGGGTGTAATGTTGTTGAAAGCTCGGGATATTCATGCGCCCCAGAACCGCGCGGCACATGAGCGCCATGAGACAGGGTCGCCCGGCGTGGGCCAGTTCGTCTACCAGCTTGCGCAGATAGGGCAGGTAGCTGCGCCGTTCCCGCAGCGCCCGGTAGATATCGAGCGCTTCGAGGTCGCGCTGTGCGGCGATTTCGAACAGCGGTTTCAGCAGGCCCATGCGGCGCAGGAAGGTTTCGATCTGGCCGTCCAGGCGGGGGCAGCGGATGCGTGTCACATTGGGGCGGCGAAACAGCGCGGCGTGCATCGAGTCTTCGACAAGGTCCGGGTCATACAGCACAAAGGCGCGGTCTGCCGCGTCCAGCATGTCGGGGGCGTAGCCGTAGCGGTCGGTGAAGCTGGTGCGGCGCATGTGGAGGAACCGATCGTCCCATTCGGTGTCGCGGGGGTCAAGCGTGGCCTGCGCAGACAGCGCCAGAACGCAGGCACCCGGCGCGGCCACCGAAAAGGCCGCCGCGGCATATCCGCAGCTTTCATTGCCATAGAAGATCACCCGGTCGTATTCGTCGAAAAAGCCTTCGTCGACCAGCCGGTCGAAATACATGTAGACCGCGATATGGCGAAACCAGGTTTCGCCGTCCGACAGCAGACAAAGCTGCGACCAGTCGGTTCCGGCGATCATTTCCCACCCCAGTGGCACGTCGCTTTGCACGCGTTCGCGGATGCTCTGGATGGTTTCGAAGGTCACCAGCAGGGTGCGCCCGCGCCCGATGAAGGTCACCGAATGATCCGGGCCGAGCGGTTCGAAATAGCCGTGATCCTCGGCAATGTCCTCGATCCGGTCAAGCCAGGCCTCGGGGTCGAGACCCGCGGCCGGGTCGACAAGTCTGTGCAACTCGACATCTGTCAAGATTGTCCCCCCCCAAAGGTCGCCCGATGTTCCCACTCGGGGGTCAGTGTAGCCTTCATTTCAGCCTTGCGGCAATGGCCGGCGCCGAAGAGGTGGCATGTTTCGCCCCCACTGTTTCGCAATGCGAACTAGTTGCGGCTCCGGCGCGCGGTTTGTGCGAAGGCAAACAGCCTGCGCGCGCTGTCCTGAGAGACCGGTCGCGCCGGAGGGGTCATCAGCAGGCGGCCATACAACGCCCGGTTGGGCTCGTCCTGCATCAGCGAATCGAAACGGGCCCGGCGCCAGGCCACGGCTTTTTCGTGCAGCGTTGCGATCGGGGCATCGGATTTGAGCATCGCCAGTTCCCGGTCGCGCGCCGCCTTCAACGCAAGGATCGAGTCGTCCGGCTCGCAGCACCAGTTGCGCTCGGTCCAGTAGGACATGCCGAGCCTGTCGGCGTCATGCACCGCGCGGCCGCGGTCGCATTTCACGATATAGCTTTCCATCGCGCCAAGCGGATAGTGGTTGAGCTGCACAAGCGCGTAGTTGTCACGGCCGAACGGCGAAAATATCTGCTGGCGCTTGAAGCGCGCGTCCAGTTCGCGCCCGGTTCCGTCGAACCAGCGCGCCTGGTCCAGCCGGTCGGGCTGCGGGCTGCGCGGCCGGTGCACGCCCAGTTTGCGATAGGTGCCGTCGTTGCGAAACAGCGTCTTGAACATGGCCGCGCGCCAGGGCCAGTTCATCAGGCGCGGGGCTGCGCGCAGGAACTGTTCGGTGATCGGACGGTCTGTAAAGCGCTCGACACCGCAGTTGCCGAAAAGCCGCCAGGTCAGGGTGATGGCGGTGGCTTCGGGAAGCGCCGCGAGCAGGTCGCCGATCCGGTGGTCGCCCGTGTGGATGTTCACGAACTCGTCGATGTCGAGGGCCATGATCCAGTCGGCGTCGCGCACCAGCGGGTGCTTGTCGGCGCGTTTGAGCGCGCTCCACTGGATGCCGCCGTCATGCGGGCCGTCATTGCGTTCATGGGTCAGGTAACCAAGCGCGGCCAGCCGGTCGAGCAGGGCGTCGGTGCCATCCTGGCAGTCGTTGGAAAACACCAGAAAATCGGTGAAGCCGACGGCGCGGTGGTGGGCCAGCCATTCCAGCAGGAAGGCGGCCTCGTTGCGCAGGCAAAGAACCGCCAGCGCGCGCATCTACCAGCCTTTCCGAAACGCCACGACCTTGGCGTTCGAGCGTTTCGGGAAGTAGCTCAGCCCGCCCTTGTGCATGGCATCGAACACCGCCTGAACGCCGGTCTGTCCGATCCACTGCGGGTGCAGTTCGACGATGGCCAGGCGCAGCCCCGACAGGTCGGCGCGGGGCAGGAGGTCGGCCTCGGCGCCCTCGATGTCGCAGATCAGCACGCTTGGCGACAGCTCTTTCAGGACCGTGTTGATCCCGTGCACCTCGACCTTTTCTGTCGCGATCACGCCGCCGTCACTGTCGCCCTGCATCGCATCCAGCGATGAGGCCAGCAGGTTCTTGCGGATGTGAAAATCAACCGGCTTGCCCTTGCGTCCGGCCAGAAGGGCATTGCGCACCTCGGCCCGGTCCGAGACGCCGTTGGCCTGATGCACCGCCCGGATGTAGGGGATCAGCGCCGGGTTGGCCTCGTAGGACACAACCCGCCTGGCGCCGCAGCGTCTGGCCGCGACCGTGGACATGAAGCCGATGCCCGCGCCCAGTTCCAGCACCGTATCGTCGGGGCCGACAAGGGCGCGGATGGCCTCGAATTCCTTGA
>JALSJL010000044.1 GCA_026989405.1 Marinosulfonomonas sp.
TGGCCAACACCCGCCCTGCGTCGCTCGCCCCGCGGCCCGCGCCGCCGTTTCCCCTTGAATGTCGCGCGCCATCCAATACCTGTGTCGTGACCGCACAAGACAACGCAAAAACCAACGCAAAAAACAACAAGGACATACCCGATGACCGTCATTCTTCACAACGACGACGCCCTGCACGGCTTTGACGCCGCCCAGGAATTTGCCGAAGAGGTGCTGCAAAAGGAAATCAAGGGCCGCAGGTGGGACATGCTGACCCGCGTCGATGTCTGGGTGGCCGATGAAAACGCCCAGAAGGGCGGACCCGACGACAAGCGATGCTCGATGGAGGCCCACCCGGCGGGCCGGAAACCCGTGGGCGTCAAGCACCACGCGCCCGATATCCCCGCCGCGATCCGGGGGGCGGCGAAAAAGCTCGCGCGGGCCCTGGAAAAGGAACTGGGCTAGGGGCAGGCCCCCAGACCCCCAGGCCCCCAGGCCCCTTGCGCCCGGCGTCGCAATCGGCGAGCGTTCGCGCAAACGCAACGCCCGGAGCGCACGCCATGCCGCAAACCACCGTCTACGCCCTGACCATGCTGGCCGCCGGCATCGGCATTCCGGTGCTCGCGGCGCTGAATTCGGCGCTGGGCACGCGGCTCGGCTCGCCGGTCGCCGCGGCCGTGGTGCTGTTTTTCGTCGCCACCGGCGCTGCCGTGCTGGTGTTGCTGATCACTGGCCCCGGCGCGCTCCGGGGCGCGCTGGCGGCGCCGCGGCACCTGTATCTGGCGGGCTTCCTCGTGGCGTTCTACGTCTTGTCGATCACCTGGGCCGCGCCGAGGTTCGGGGTCGGCAACGCGGTGTTCTTCGTGCTTCTGGGGCAGTTGATTTCCACCGCCGCCATCGACCATTTCGGCCTGTTCGGGGCGCAGGTCACGCCGCTGTCGGCCAGCCGGATGCTCGGGATCGGCCTGATGGCCGCCGGCGTCGCGGTCACGCAACTGGCCTGAGACGCACCGGCCCCGGCGCGATCGACCGGGGCCGGCGCATGTCCGCTGAACGGCCGCTTGCGGGCCGCTCGGGCGCTTCGGCCCTAAAGCGTTTTCAGCTCTCCGGCCGACTGGCGCCCGTCGCGCCCCTCGACCATTTCGTAGGAAACCTTCTGGTTGTCGGCCAGCCCGGTCAGCCCGGCCTGTTCCACGGCCGAAATGTGCACGAAGACATCCTTGCCGCCGTCATCGGGCTGGATGAAGCCGAACCCTTTTGTCGTGTTGAACCATTTTACGGTGCCAGTCGCCATGATCTGAGCGCCTCCCTTGTCAAATCCCGCCCGCGTCATGCGGCGGTGTGGTGCAGCCAGTGTCTTCTAGTTCTCCGGCTGCTCCTGAAAAAAGGAGCGGTCGTCATAGAAATAGTGGTTGTCACGCTACAAAGTCTGGACGCATACGGGAAAAAATCAAGCAAAAGATTAACCCGGCGGCAACTGTCGCGTAAGGTGATGAAAAGGCGGAGAAACCATGCGCGTATTTGCACTCAAGACCTGTGACACCTGCCGAAAGGCGCTTCGGGAATTGCGGGCGGCGGGGTATCAGCCGCAGGTGGTCGATGTGCGCGCCGACGGGGTTTCGGCCGCTGATCTGGCGGGTTTTTTGCGGGAATTCGGCGCCGAACTGGTCAACCGGCGCTCGGCAACCTGGCGCGGTCTGGACGCGGCGGCGCGCGCGGGCGATCCGCTGGCCCTGCTCCAGGCCCACCCGACGCTGATGAAACGCCCGGTGATCGAGCATGACGGCCGGCTCTTTCTGGGCTGGGGGGAAGAAACCCGCGCGGCGCTCCTTGGCTGAGCGCCCTGCCGCCCCTATCTGACACCCCACCAAACAGGAGAACGACATGCGCAACGCGGCCCTGACCCTTGGCATCATCGGTGGCATCATCGGGATGATTGTCAGGTTTTTCAGCTACGGCTACACCACGTTCATCGACTGGTTCGGCGAGGTGCCCGATCTGGCGCCGCAGGTGGAAAACGTGCAGCTCATCCGCACCGCCAGCCTTCTGGCGCCGCTTCTGGCGATCGCCGGTGGCGCGATGGCGCGCTCTCAGGCGGTGGCCGCGGGGGTGATGCTGCTGGCTTCGGCGGGGGGGATGTATTACGCTTTCGGGTTCTCGGTGTTCACGATGTTCCCGATTTCCATGTGCGCGCTCGGCGGGCTGCTGGCCCTGGCCGCGCGCCGGCCCGACGCCGCCTGAGCCGGGACGGTCAGGCCGCCAGAATGGCCGTGCTCCGGTGGGGCAGGGTCGGCATGGGCGGCATCCCGGACGCATCGGCAACGGCCCCGTCCAGCTGCGCCCCGGCCCATAGCCCGTTGGCGCAGACCAGAGTGTTTTCGGCAAGGGCAAGTTCGAAATACTCGACCCCGGCCAGCGGGCATTCGACATACACGTTCTGCCCGTTCATCAGCGAGTTGGCCGGCACCAGAATTTCATCCTCGCCAAACAGATAGGCGGCGCGCCAGTCATCGACCACGAGGTGAAGGTCTTGCGACACCAGCAGGTCCTGGCCCGGGCGCCCGCCGGTCAGGGCGCCGGCCCCGATGCGCAGCGGCCGCAGGTGGGGGGACAGGACAAGCTCCAGCGCGCTGTGGCGCCGGCGCCCGACCTGCGTGATCAGTTGCAGCGATCCGTCGCGGGTCAGCACTTCGTCGCCTTCGTCGAGGTCTTCGACGGCAATCGCCCCATGCGGCGTTTCGATCAGCGTGCCGCGCACAAGCCCGTTTGGCGACCGCTCCGAGGTCTGCGGCAAGAGCGCCAGCCTGGCCCCGGTCTGCCGGTCACCGCCAAGCGGCCGGCCCGCGAGGACCAGTCTTTCGCCTTGCCCCGTGTCGCGGCCGGGCAGGCGCAGCGTTGCGACCGCCAGCACCCGCGCCGGTGTTTCATCGGTTTTCAGGAAGCAGTCCGCAACCAGGACGGCGCCGGCCGGATAAAGCGTGCCGTCAAGATCCAGCGGATGTGACAGTGCCATGCCCGGCAGGTGTGGCGCCGTGTCTTCCAGCCGGATGCTGACGCCGCTGGCCATCCGGTGCGGCCGAAGCCGCGCGCCGGGGCCGACCGCGGCCTGCCCGTCACCAGCCGGCACGTCAAGCCCCGCGGCGAACGCGCTCAGGGTCCAGGCGTGGAGTTCGAATTCCGACATGACGCAAAAGTCCCGCAAAAGGTAACACCGATCCTGCGCATGCTAGCACCTGATCCTTACAACGGTGTTTATGCCCCGCGAATTGGGCATTATCAGGACGATAGCGGGAAATTTCTCGGCCCGGAGGCGCGCATTTCGCCGCCGGCCACTGTCCAATTGGACAGGTTTTCACCGCAAATCTGGCGGTAATGCCTCTTTTGCAAGATCTTCGACAGCCTCTGCCAGCGCCACGGTCCGGGTCTGTTTTTCACCCAGCCGGCGCAGCGTCACGGTGCGGTCTTCCACTTCGCGCCCGCCGATGGCCATGATCACCGGCACCTTGGCCAGCGAATGCTCGCGCACCTTGTAGTTGATCTTTTCGTTGCGCGTGTCCGCTTCGGCGCGCAGCCCGGCGGCTTTCAGCTCGGCCACCGCTTCGTGCACGAAATCGTCCGCATCCGACACGATCGAGGCGACAACCACCTGGCGCGGCGCCAGCCACAGCGGGAACTTGCCGGCGTGCTGTTCGATCAGGATGCCGATGAAGCGCTCGAAACTGCCGAGCGTGGCGCGGTGCAGCATCACCGGGCGGTGTTTCGCGCCATCGGCGCCGATGTAGCTCGCATCGAGCCGCTCGGGCAGCACGAAATCCACCTGGTGGGTGCCGCATTGCCAGTCGCGCCCGATGGCGTCGGTCAGAACGAACTCCAGCTTGGGGCCGTAGAACGCGCCTTCGCCGGGGTTCAGGTCAAACGTGCAGCCAGCGGCGCGGGTGGCGTTGATCAGCGCGGTTTCGGCCTTGTCCCAGACCTCGTCGGAACCCGCGCGCGTTTCGGGCCGGTCGGAAAACTTCACCTTGAAGCTGTCAAAGCCCAGATCCTTGTAAACACCGGATAAAAACTCGATGAACCGGGCGGTTTCGCTTTCGATCTGCTCTTCGGTGCAGAAGATATGCGCGTCATCCTGGGTAAAGCCGCGCACCCGCATGATGCCGTGCAGCGCGCCCGAGGGCTCATAGCGGTTGCAGGCGCCGAACTCGGCCATGCGCAGCGGCAGGTCGCGGTAGCTTTTCAGACCCTGGTTGTAGATCTGCACGTGGCAGGGGCAGTTCATCGGTTTGAGCGCGTTCACCGCCTTTTCGCGGGCGTGTTCCTCGTCCACCTCGACGATGAACATGTGCTCCTGATACTTTTCCCAGTGCCCGGAGCGTTCCCACAGCTTGCGGTCAACGACCTGCGGGGTGTTCACCTCGACATAGCCGCCGCGTCGCTGGGCCCGGCGCATGTAGTCTTGCAGCGTGGTGTAAAGCGTCCAGCCGTTGGGGTGCCAGAACACCTGGCCCGGCGCCTCTTCCTGCATGTGAAACAGGTCCATCTCGCGGCCCAGCTTGCGGTGGTCGCGCTTGGCGGCCTCTTCCAGCATGGTCAGATGCGCCTTCAGGTCCTTGCGGTTCCTGAAACCCACGCCATAGATGCGCTGCAGCATCGCCCGGTCGCTGTCGCCACGCCAGTAGGCGCCGGCCACGCTCATCAGCTTGATCGCATCCGCCGGCACCTGGCCCGTGTTCTGGAAATGCGGGCCGCGGCACAGGTCCTGCCAGTGGCCGTGCCAGTACATCCGCAGCGGCTCATCGCCGGGGATCGCCTCGATCAGCTCGACCTTGTAGGGCTCGCCATTGGCCTCGTAAAACGCAATCGCCCGGTCGCGGTCCCAGATTTCGGTGGTGACGGGGTCGCGCTTGTTGATGATTTCCTTCATCTTTTTCTCGATCGTGCCGAGGTCTTCCGGGGTGAAGGGCTCTTGCCGGTCAAAATCGTAATACCAGCCGTTTTCGATCACCGGGCCGATGGTGACCTTGACGTCCGGCCACAGTTCCTGCACCGCGCGCGCCATGATATGGGCGGCGTCGTGGCGGATCAGTTCCAGCGCCTGTTCGTCATCGGCCATGGTGTGAATGGCAATTGACGCGTCTTCCTCGATCGGCCACTGCAGGTCCCAGTGCTTGCCGTTGACGGTGGCGGAAATCGCCTTCTTGCGCAGCGAGTTGGAGATGTCGGCCGCGACATCGGCAGGCGTGACGCCGGCCTCGTATTCGCGCGCATTGCCATCGGGGAAAGTCAGGGAAATCCGGGCCATGTCGGGCCTCCTCGTCGTCTTGGCGCCTACGAAACGCCCGGTTGCGGGTTTGTGCGAGCGATTTGCGCCTGTGCCGGGGCAAAGTCAAGTGACGCATTTGTTCAAGACGCCATTTGGTGGCCGGGTTACCATGGCCAGGATCAACAGGAGACACTGATGCAACTTGGCTACGTCATTCACTATGTCAACGATGTCGACCGGACACTCGGGTTTTATGAGCAGGCTTTTGGCTGCAGGCGCAAGTTCCTGCACGAAGCCGGCGATTATGGAGAGCTGGACACCGGCGCAACCACATTGGCATTTGCAGCAATTTCCATGTTGCGGGAAGCCGGCAAGTCCCCGGCGCAGGCTGACCCCGACGCGCCGGTCTCGGAGATCGCATTTGTAACCGATGATGTGGCGGCATCGTTTTCCAGGGCCGTCAGGAATGGCGCCAGGGCGATGCAGGAGCCAACCAGGATGCCCTGGGGGCAAACGGTGTCATTTGTCAGCGACATGAACGGGTTTCTGGTGGAAATCTGTTCGCCGGTGGGCCAGTGAACCGGGCACTGGCCGCCCAGATCGAGGCGGAAATCGCCGCCATCATCGCCCGCCTGTATCCGGGCGCCGGCGGGCGCTCGATGTATGGCGGCACCATGTTCGAAAAGGAGCCCGGCATCTTCAAGACCGCGTTTTGCGGTGTGTTTTGTCATGAACGCCATGTGTCGCTTGAATTTGGCAGGGGGGCGGAATTGCACGATC
>JALSJL010000045.1 GCA_026989405.1 Marinosulfonomonas sp.
CCAAGGGATTGTCCGAACTCTATGATGCCGGGGAACTGGCCGTTGTCCATGCGGCGGGGCTGACAGACGGAACCCGCTCGCATTTCGATGCCGAGGACCGGATGGAACGCGCAGCCCGCAATCTGGGGGCGGGCGGGTGGCTTGGCCGCTGTCTGCGCCAGGTCCGCCCGGACGGCACATTGCCGGCGCTTGCGGTCAGCGGCAATGCGCCCGAAAGCGTTCGCGGCTCGACCGATGTGGCGGTGGCGGACGAGTTGCAAAACCTGATTCTCGCAGGTGGCGGAGAGATGGCGCCTCTTTTGCGTCAACGTCTGCAACAGGGCTTTGGCAGCCATCCGGCGCTGGGCGCCCCGGTCGAACGATTGCTGACGCTCAGTGAAATTCTGTCCGACAGGCTTTTTGACAATGAAAGCGGAGAACTGCGCGGGTATTCGCCAGATGTCGAATATCCGGATGAGTATCTTGCGAACCAGTTCCAGACAATCGCGCATGCCGTGAAACTGGATCTCGGGATGCGGGTGGCCACGGTGGACTTTGGCGGCTGGGATACACATGAGGCGCAGGCGGATGATTTTTCCGAGGTTCTTGAACAGTTGTCGAGCGCGCTTTCAGCGTTCTGGCGTGATCTTGGGCGGCGCGGCGAAGACGTGACGGTTGTGGTAATGAGCGAGTTCGGCAGGCGGCTTCGCGCGAATTCCACCGGCGGAACCGATCATGGATTTGGAAACGCCATGATGGTGCTTGGCGGCTCTGTCAGGGGTGGGCGGATGTATGGCGACTGGCCCGGCCTTGAAAATGACGCTCTGGATGACGGGGCGGATCTGGCCATCACGACGGACTACCGACATGTGCTGGCTGAGGTTCTGGACAATCACATGCCTGATTTCTCGCCGTCGGTGGCCTTTCCGGATTTTGTTCCCGAAGCGCGGGGCCTGTTCGGGTAGGGGCAGGTTGAAATGCCCTTAAAGCTGAGAGATAGAAAAAAATACAACCAAAGGTAATAAAATTCTTGCCATTGGCAGGACGCCGGCATAGCCTTGAGGTGCAAGCAGTACTACAGGTTGTCAGCCCGGCCGTTGCACCCACCCCACCAAACGCTCCCTTGCGTCCGGGCTGACAACCAACCTTGCGCCCCCCAACACGCCGGCCAAAGTGATTGCCCCCTTGCCTTGGGATCAATTCAGTTGAATAAAGCGACAAACCGGGTGGAGACAACCAGGATGACTGCACGAATTTACAAACCCGCGAAAACGGCCATGTCGTCGGGGGCCGCCAAGACCAAGGACTGGGTGCTTGAGTTTCCGGCCGAGGTGCCCAAGGAAATTGATCCGTTGATGGGCTGGACCATGTCTGCGGATACCCAAGAGCAGGTTCGGCTGCATTTTTCCACCCGGCAAGCGGCCCAGGAATATGCGCAGGACCATGGGATTGACGCCATATTGGTCGAACCCCACAAGCGCAAACCCAACATCAGACCGGGCGGCTACGGCGACAATTTCGCAACCAACCGCAGAACGGTCTGGACACACTGAAAACTGTGGCGGCTCCGGCTTGAAATCATGGCCGGACTTGCGCACAACAACGCCAGCGGTCCCTTAGCTCAACTGGATAGAGCAGCCGACTTCTAATCGGCAGGTTGAGGGTTCGAGTCCTTCAGGGACCGCCAGTTGGACAACCATCCGGAAGAATCGAAAAGGCCGCCGGGGTTGCCGGCGGCCTTCGTTGATCAGGTGTAGGATTACTCGGCCGGCGTGGCCTGAGCGCCGGCAGGGGCCTTTCCTGCGCGCAGATTGGTCGGCAGCAGGAAGGCAACGGCGATGAACACAAGGCCAAGAACAATGCCAAGGACATCGCCCGGCAGTGCCGTCAGGCCTTCGTATTTTGCGCCGGGAATGGTCCCCAATGTGACCTTGCCCCCCGCAATGGCGTTCAGCAAGCCCGTCGCCTTGATGCTCGGGTAGGCCACCATGTAGGCGGCTGCGCCAAGCAGGCCGCCGGCGATGAAGAACAACGCGTCCTTGCGCCCCGATGCGGCGGCCCCAACGCCGGTGCCGGGGCAATAGCCCGCGATGGCCCAGCCGGTGCCCAGCAGAAGCCCGCCGACGAACACGCCGGCATATGCGGCCTTGACCGACATGTGGGCCACATCGACCAGCCCGAGCATCTGCCCGCCGAACATCAGCACAGAGCCGACGCCGATTGCCAGGATGATGGTCTTGGCCAGGTTGAGGTTGGTCAGGTTGAGCATGCGGATCGCAACATTCGGATTTGTCGCGCCGATCCGGTCCAGAACGGCGCCAAAGGCCGCGCCAAGGATGAGAGCCAAGAAAATAGTCATGGGATCAGCCCTTTCTGTACATGTAGATTGCGGTGGGGATAGCGGCTGCAAAGGCGCCGAGCGTGAAGATATAGCCCGAAAGTGCCGTCTGCATGAGCCCGCTCATCATGTGGCCCGAGGTGCATCCGCCCGCCAATCGCGCGCCAAACAGAACGATGAAGCCGCCGATGAAGGCCGCGCCATAGCGCTTGGCCGCGCTGTCGCCAAAGTTCGCACGCCAGACTTCCGGCACGGCGCGTTCGGCCTTGTCGATCCCGCCGCGCAGCTTTGCCGAAACAGCCGCGCCGATTGCCATCGCAACCACGAAGACGAAACTGTAGTTCAATGGGTTGGCGACGTTCTTGGCGTATTTGCCGTTCGATTTCGCAAGGTAGGCATTTGTCGATGTGTAGCCTTCTTCCGTTTTGGTGACGAGTTCTGCGTTCACCGCATCACCGATGATGCCGTCGAGGATGACGAACTGTGTCGAAACCCCAATCGGCTTGACCAAGGTCACCGCGAGCAGGAACACAAGCCCGAGCGCGACGCCTCCAATCCTCCAGTCCAGTGTCATTTTGATGTTCCTTTTATCAATTCATATTCGATTTTTGGAATATATATGTCGAAGGTGTTTGTGCAAGAGGGCGCGGATCGGTAAGCTTCGGATTTGGAAGGATTATTTGTCGCAGGCGCTGCGGCCGTCGATGGCAGGGCATTCGCAAACGATGGGTGCACAGCGCGATGATCCGGACAGCGGGGCGATCCGGGCGGGCGTTCTGATCGCGGTTGTGGTCTGCATCGTTTTGAACGGCCTGGAATTCTCTTTGGGCCGAGCCCCGGCGGACATCGTGCTGAGCGACGGGGTGCCCGATGCGGGCTATGAGTTCGTCAAGCGCCTGCTGGAAAACGACGTGGTGATCTTCAAGTCCGGCTCCAGGCTGGCCGACAGCGCCGGCAAGCCCGGTCAGGAAGACCCGTTGATCGCCTTCACCAACATGACCTGCATTTCGCGCAACGATTCCAGGGGCAACGTCAACGTCCTGGTTCCCGATCTCGATCCTGCGGCCAAGATGATCTACCCGACCTTCATGTCGGTGGCCGCGCGCGCACCGCATCCGAATGCGACCAAGGTGTTCATTGCCTACCTGATGGGCAACCTGGATGTGGCGCCCGATACGGTGATCGAAAAGCCCTGTCTGGAAGGCGCGAGCATTGATCTGCTGCAAGGCCTGGCCTTGTCGTCAATCCCCGGGAATTCCGGACGCCCCTTGGCCCCTCGGTCTGTGGGAAAACCACCACGCAGCGCGCGATTGCCGGACTGAAACGCCTGCACCGCGACCTCGAGGCGACGACGGTCCATGTGATCCATGACCAGATCGAGGCGCTGACCCTGTCTGACCGCACCATCATCACGAACGAAGGCGACGCGATGCAGGAAGGCTCATCCCATGACAGCTACCACAACCCGGCCAACCTGTTCGAAGGCACCCCCCGACGGTGGGGAAATCGGTTGTGGCGAGGTTCTGGTATCCGTCACCCGATCGTTCAACGCCGCCACCCGGATGGGGCGGCCGATGCTCAACTTGCTGCCGAGCTTTGCCCGGCACGAGAGCGATGCAACGGCCGGCCGCTGAAAGTCACCGAATCCGACGCCGGCGTCATCCGCATGCTCCACGGCCTCTGCCTGACGCAACAAAACGCGGGCCGGTTGGGAAAGCGATTGGCGCTCGGGGTCGATTTTCGAATATATACGTTGTTTTCAGCATGTTGTCGGTGCTGGCTGGGGTGGTAGGATTCGAACCTACGATACACAGTACCAAAAACTGCTGCCTTACCACTTGGCTACACCCCAACGGTGTGCGGGTAATTACGCTGGAGGGGCCTGTCGTTCAAGCCCTGAAAAGCAAATTTTTGTCAGCGCTGCGGCCCGGCGAGACTTCACAGGGCGACCAGCCAGAAAGACAGCGCCGCGCCAAGAGGAACGCGCGTGAAAAAGGCAACGATGTGCAGGGTGGCAGGCAGCCTGGGACCGAACGCCGATAGCGGGGAGAACGCAAAACCCCATGTGAATGCCGTGAGTGGTCAGTGCCGGAGGTATCTGGGCTGTTTCGCCATGTGTGCCGGCTCGGAGAGGGCCAGGGAGCGGCCCGAACACCAGCGCACAAAAAAGAAAAAAGGGTAGAGCAAGGGCGTCAGAACCCCGCATCCGGCTGGCCGGGTTCTCTGGGCACTGTTTGGCGAGAACCGGAAAAGACACCCCCCCGCGCGTGTCCGAGCAGGTGGACATCGGCCCGGGCCAGTCATTCAGAATGTCTGGTCATAGTCTCCGACAGAGGGCTCGGTGCGGATGAAGC
Organism: Marinosulfonomonas sp.; assembly: GCA_026989405.1. GTDB lineage: Bacteria > Pseudomonadota > Alphaproteobacteria > Rhodobacterales > Rhodobacteraceae > JAJRUE01. The sequence goes on from JALSJL010000045.1 coordinate 4,672, forward strand.
CGTCGATTTCCCTGAAGATCTCGCGCAGTTCATTTTCGCTGTCGGGGCTTTCGCAAACGACAACCAGGTTGGGCGTGTTGGAAGACGCGCGCACCAGCCCCCATGCGCCGTTGTCCAGGATCACGCGCGCACCGTTCACTGTCACGATCTGGTCGATCCTGCGCCCTGCAAGTTTGCCGCCATTTGCATGGTGTTCCTCGAGCCGCTTCACGATGCGATCGAGCACGTCATACTTTTCCTCATCCGCGCAGTATGGTGACATGGTCGGTGTGGACCAGGTTTGCGGCAACGCCCGCTTGAGGTCCGACATCGACCTGTCAGGGTTGGCATCCAGGATCTTGCACATCTCGACGGCTACCCGCATGCCGCAGTCGTAGCCGCGCCCGATCGGCTCTGCCAGAAAGTAGTGGCCGGATTTCTCGAACCCGGCCAGGGCGCCAAGCTCTTTCACGCGACGTTTCATGTGGCTGTGCCCGGTGCGCCAGTAGTCGGCCTTTGCGCCGTGCTTTTTCAGTTCGGGATCAGATGCGAACAGGCCCGTTGATTTCACGTCGGCCACAAAGGTCGCATTCTCGTGTGTCTTGGCCCATTCACGCGCCATGATCACGCCAACCTTGTCGGCAAAAATCTCGTCACCCTCATCGTCCACGACCCCGCAGCGGTCGCCGTCGCCGTCAAACCCCAGCGCCAGGTCGGCCCCCGAGGCCGTCACGGCCGCAGACATGTCATGCAGCATCTCCATGGCTTCCGGGTTGGGATTGTAATGCGGGAAAGTGTAATCAAGCTCCGTGTGCAAGGGCACGACCTCGACGCCGATACGTTCGAGAAGTTCCGGCGCGAAAGCGCTGGCTGTCCCATTGCCCGTGGCGCAAACCACCTTGAGCTTGCGCGTCATCCTGAAATCGCCCGCCAGGTCGTCGAGATAGGCCTCTCGCACGCCATCGACAAACTCGTACGAACCGCCCTCGCGGGCCACGCCTTCGCCGTTGAGGACGATGTCGCGCAACTCGTTCATTTCGTCCGGGCCGTGGGTCAGGGGGCGCTCGAAGCCCATCTTGACGCCGGTCCACCCGTTGGGGTTGTGGCTGGCGGTTACCATCGCCACGGCCGGAACACCAAGGTGAAACTGCGCGAAATACGCCATGGGCGAAAGCGCCGGGCCGATATCTTTCACCTGTATGCCGGCCTGCACAAGCCCCAGCATCAGCGCATTCTTGATGCTCAGGGAATAGTCGCGGTAGTCGTTGCCAACCGCGATCACAGGTTCAATTCCGCGTTTGTGCATCTGGGTGCCCAGGCCAAGCCCGAGGGCGGTAATTCCCGCAAGGTTGATGTCATCGGGGTATTTCCAGCGCGCGTCATATTCGCGAAATCCGGTCGGTGCGATCATGGCATCACGCAGGAACGACCAGGTGTTCTGGGAAACGGCAGCTTGCGGCTTGTTCACGGGGAAATCCTTTGATGTTCAATCTTTACGGGCAGACCGGGTTTTACAGTCGGATCGGGTTGGCCTTGGCCAGCCGGTCAAACGCCATGAGTGTTTCAACCAGCTTCCCCATCTGGTCAAGTGGGATCATGTTGGGGCCATCCGAGGGTGCACTGTCGGGATCTTCGTGCGTTTCGAGAAACACGCCAGCGATGCCAAGTGAAACCGCCGCGCGTGCCAGCACCGGCGCGAACTCACGTTGGCCGCCGGAAGACGTGCCCAAGCCCCCCGGTTGCGCCACTGCATGGGTTGCATCCATCACGACGGGCCAGCCGGTGCGGGCCATTTCTGGTAGTGAACGCATGTCGGCCACCAAGGTATTGTATCCAAACGAAACGCCACGTTCGGTAAGCAACAGGCGCTCATTGCCGGTGGACGCAACCTTTTCGGCCACGTTTTTCATCTCCCATGGTGACAGAAACTGGCCCTTCTTGATGTTTACGGCCGCACCGGTTCTGCCCGCGGCAAGCAACAGGTCGGTCTGGCGGCAGAGAAACGCGGGGATCTGGAGCACGTCAACAATTTCGGCCACGGGCGCACATTGTTCGGGCGCGTGCACATCGGTGAGAACCGGAACGTCGAGTTCGCGCTGGATCTGCCCCAGAATCGCCAGCCCCTCGTCCATCCCGAGGCCGCGCTTGCCGGCAAGCGAGGTGCGGTTGGCCTTGTCGTACGAGCCCTTGAAAATATACTGCGCTCCTGCGGCGTCACAGACAGTTTTCATGTGCGTGGCAATCATCCGGGCATGATCGAGGCTTTCCAGCTGGCATGGTCCGGCGATCACAAGAAGCGGGGCATCGTTGGAAACAGTGAGCTTGCCGATCTGGACGGGCTTCATGGGATATCCTTTGCACCTGGGGGTTCGACGGGTGCCTACCGGATGGCGTTCCCCGGGTAAAGCCACGCCCTGCTATGGCAACTCGGCCGAGGGAATGAACGGGAAGAAAACGCCGCCCGAACGCAGGCCAAACCAGTTCTGGCCGTCGTGGATTTCATGGCTGCCGATATCGACCAGCCGGTAAAAGCTCTTGCGGTCGATCAGGGCCTCGAGGTTGTCGCGCACGAGAACATAGGGCGACGGTTCCCCGGTATGCGGATCGCGCACGACACGAATTGGGTGGTCGGCGCTTGCCGAGGCCCCGTCGCCGACGTTGGTCTCAAAGGTGATGATCTGGTCGGGGCCGGGGTTTTCCACCTCGAAATCAACCGCGACAAAGGGCGCATCTTCAACCGTGATTCCAACCTTTTCGACCGGGGTCACCAGAAAGTACTTGTCGCCATCCTTGCGCAGAATGGTTGAAAACAGCCGAACCAGTTCTGGTCTGCCGATGGGCGTGCCCAGATAAAACCAGGTGCCATCACGCGCGATTCGCATGTCGAGATCGCCGCAGAATTCCGGGTTCCAGAGGTGGACGGGCGGCAATCCGCCGGAACCGGCCTTGCGCGCCGCCGCGGCAATGCCTTCCGCATCTGGTTTCACAATCTTTTGTCCGCACATCGCGTTTGCCATTTGTAAGCCGGGCCGGAACAGCCTTTAATGAGAGCATATAGTGATTTGAGGAGGAATGTCATGGCGGATGACGCCGGACTTGTGCAGGAAATCGAAGCCCTTGGCGAAAAGCTGGGGGAAGCAAAGAACAGCATCACCCGCCGGTTCATTGGCCAGGAGGGGGTTGTCGACCTGGTCCTCACCGCCTTGCTGTGTGGTGGGCACGGTTTGCTTGTCGGATTGCCGGGGCTGGGTAAGACACGGTTGGTCGACACACTTTCGACCGTCATGGGGCTGGACGGTGCGCGCATTCAGTTCACGCCCGATCTCATGCCGGCAGACATTCTCGGATCGGAAGTCCTCGAAACGGCCGATGACGGCAGCCGGTCGTTCCGGTTCATCGAAGGGCCGGTGTTCTGCCAATTGCTCATGGCCGATGAAATCAATCGGGCGTCGCCGCGCACGCAATCGGCTTTGTTGCAGGCGATGCAGGAGCGCGTCGTGACCGTGGCCGGACGCGAACGAGCCCTCGGGCGGCCCTTCCATGTGCTGGCAACGCAAAACCCGATAGAACAGGAAGGCACATACCCGCTGCCCGAAGCGCAACTGGACCGGTTTCTCGTGCAGATCGACGTGAAATATCCGACCCGCGAAGAAGAGCGCGAAATCCTGCTGGCGACGACGGGAAAAGATGAAGATGCGGCGCATGCCGTCTTTGCGGCCGAAGAACTGATTGCCGCCCAGGAGCTTTTGCGCCGGATGCCGGTTGGCGACGCCGTCGTCGAGAAAATCCTGATGTTGGTCAGAGCCTTCCGCCCGGAAGATGAATCAGCTTCCGAACTGGTGCGCGACAGTGTCAGTTGGGGCCCCGGACCGCGGGCCTCGCAGGCGTTGATGCTGGCGGTGCGCGCGCGCGCGCTGCTTGATGGTCGGCTGGCCCCTTCGCCCGAAGACGTCGCGGCAATGGCGCATGCCGTTCTCAGCCACAGGATGGCCCTGAACTTCGCGGCCCGGGCGCGCGGCGAAACCCTGTCCGATCTGATCGACACGGTGTCCGGCCAGGTCTTGCATGAGCGGGCCGCCGCGTGAACACGGCCGCGTTCAACCGGGGGCACGCCGAAGACCTGGCCAGCGGGCTGCCGGCCCTTTTGGCCGACGCCGAGCATCTTGCCGCGACGGTCCTGCTTGGCGTTCACGGTCGCAGACGCGCCGGGATGGGCGACGAGTTCTGGCAACACCGGCCTTCCGCCCCCGGCGACAGCGCGCGCATGATCGACTGGCGCCGCTCGGCGCGATCCGATGTGCAGTTTGTTCAGGAAAAGGAGTGGCAGGCCGCGCAGAGTATTTCGATCTGGCCGGACGCCTCGACCTCCATGGGGTTTTCGTCCGACCCGAAACTTCCCGAAAAGCTCGATCGGGCGCGGCTGCTGGCGCTTGCTGCGGCGATCTTGTTGATCCGCGGGGGGGAACGCGTGGCCCTTGCCGGAACCGGCGAGCGCCCGCGCCAGGGGGAAGCTCAGCTTGACCGGCTTGCCGCAGCGATTGCGCTGCAGAAAGATGCTGCCGACTACGGCACACCGCAGATGTCTGATCTGCCAAAGCAGTCGCGGGCGTTGTTGCTGTCGGATTTCCTTGGCGACCTTGGTGCGATCACATCGGCCCTGTCATCTGCGGCAGAGCGCGGCGTGAAAGGCGTTCTGGTTCAGATTCTGGATCCGCAGGAAGAAGGCTACCCCTTCGACGGACGGACGATCTTTGAAAACCCCGGCGGCACGCTGGCGTTTGAAACACTGAAAGCGAAAGGCTTGCGCGCGCGCTATCTCGAGCGTCTTGCGCAGCGCAAGACGGCCCTGGCCGAACTGGCGCGCAACACCGGGTGGCAGTTCATGTGCCACCACACCGATGCGCCGGTACAAACCGCGTTGCTGTGGATCTACGGAGCACTGGAGAAACGCCGCTGATGTTTTCGATGTTTGGCATAGCATTCGTCACGCCCTGGCTTCTTCTGGGGCTTGTTCTGCTGCCGATACTCTGGCTGCTGTTGCGGGCTGTTCCCCCCGCGCCGCTTCGGCGGATTTTTCCGCCAGTAATCCTGTTGCTGGGCCTGAAAGATGATGACAGCCAGAGCGACAAGACACCCTGGTGGCTGATGCTGCTCAGAATTGCGGCCGTTGCGGCCCTGATCGTCGGGTTTGCGGGTCCGGTGCTGAACCCGCAGCCGCAGGACGGGCGGGACGCGCCACTGTTGATCCTGTTTGATGCCTCCTGGGCCAGCGCCCGGGATTGGGAAAGCCGCATCGAGCGCGCAGAGGCGGCCCTGGACAGCGCGACCCAGCCGCCCCGACCTGTTGCCGTCGTGTTGCTGAGCGATCTGGCGAACGGCCCTCTGCAGTTTCAGGCCGCCGACAGTTGGCGCAAGCGCCTTGCCGGATTGCAGCCCCGTCCCTGGATGCCGGACCCGGAAAAAGTGACCCGTTGGACCAGGAACCTGGACGGCCGGTTTGATACGCTCTGGCTGTCGGACGGGTTGGACAGGCCGGGCCGGCGGGAATTGGCCTCGGCGCTTCAAGATGCCGGCGAACTGCGTGTGGTGGAAAGCGCGTTCCCTGTGTTCGGTATCCGTCCACCTGTTCTGGAAGACGGCGCTTTCGTGCTGTCGGCCATTCGCCCGCAGGCCGCCAACCCTGCAGAAATCGAGCTTGAGGCCATCGGGCTTGATCCGGCCGGCAATGAAACCGTGTTGGCGCGCGCGCCACTGCGTTTCGAAAGCGGCGACCGCGAAAGCGAAACACGCCTGTCGGTGCCTGCCGAAATTCGCAACAGGATTACCCGGTTTTCCATCGAAGGGCTGCGCTCGGCAGGGGCTGTCAGCCTGACGGGCGATGGTCTGAAGCGCCGCGAGATCGCACTTGTCTCGGGGCAGTCCGATCGCGAGGGGCTCGTGCTTCTTGCGCCCACGCACTATCTGGAGCAAGCTCTTGTTCCCAATGCCGATCTGATCGAGGGAACGCTTGGCGACATTTTGCTGGCCAACCCGGATGTCATCGTTCTGGCCGACGTTGCGCGTTTGTCGCCGGCTGAAAGCAAGGACATCCAAAACTGGGTGGAAAAGGGTGGACTGCTTCTCAGGTTTGCCGGGCCGAAACTCGCCGCCAGCGATGTGAGTCGTGGCCAGGAAGACCCCCTGATGCCGGTTCGGTTGCGCGCAGGCGGGCGCATGATCGGTGGCGCCATGAGCTGGGGAGAGCCGAAAGCCCTGCGCCCGTTCGCACAGGAATCGCCGTTCTTCGGGCTGGACATTCCCGCCGACGTGACGGTCTCGGCTCAAGTTCTGGCCGAACCGGACCCTGAACTTTCCAGGCGGGTGATTGCAGCCCTTGCGGACGGCACCCCGCTGGTGACGCGAAAGCGGATTGGACAGGGGCAGGTCGTCCTGTTCCACGTCACGGCCAACGCGGAATGGTCGACCTTGCCGCTCTCGGGCCTGTTTGTGCAGATGCTCGAGCGGCTGTCGGTGTCCGGCGCATCCGGCGCCCCAAAGGTTGATGAGCTTGCCGGAACGGTTTGGGTGCCAACCAAGGTGCTCGACGGGTTCGGTGATCTTCACGAGGCCAGGGGGCTTGCGGGTGTGCCCGGCGAAGTTCTGGCGGCAAAGCCCCTGAGCGCCGCGCTGCCGCCGGGCGTCTATCAGGGACAAGACCGGGTCGTTGTCCGAAACGTTGTTGAACCAGCCACGGAGCTTTCCTTGGCGGACTGGCCCGCATTCGTCACGATCGAAGGGCTTTCAACGGCCCGTGAAAAGCAACTGAAGGGTTACTTCCTGTCGGCGGCACTGGTGTTCCTGGGGCTGGACATGCTGGCCTCGCTCTGGCTGTCCGGGCTGCTGCTTGGCGCTGCACCGGCCAGGCAGGGAAAAGCGGCCGTGGTCCTGCTGCTTGGCGCGCTTGCGCTGCACCCCGATCCGGCACGGGCCCAGAATGACGAACTGGCCCTTGAAGCCACAACCCAGACCGTGCTCGCCCATGTCCTGACCGGGAACCGGCAGGTTGACGAAACCGCGCAGGCCGGGTTGCGCGGCCTGTCGGATGTCTTGTTTGCCCGGACTTCGGTTGAACCGGCCAATCCGATCGGCGTCGATCTTGAGCAGGACGAACTGGCGTTTTTCCCGTTTCTCTACTGGCCGGTCACCCCCGACCAGCCCCAGCCTTCGGCCGCGGCTTATGCCAAGCTGAACCGGTATCTGCGGACTGGCGGGATGATCATGTTTGACACGCGCGATGCCGACATTGCCGGTTATGGCCCGAATTCGCCCAATGGTCGCAAACTGCAGCAACTGGCCTTCTCGCTTGATATTCCGCCGCTCGAACCCGTGCCGGATGATCACGTCCTGACCCGGACATTTTACCTGCTGCAAGACTTTCCGGGCCGCCACGCGTCGCGCGAAGTCTGGGTCGAAGCCGCGCAGGTGGATGCCGAACAGATCGAGGGCATGCCATTCAGAAATCTCAATGACAATGTCACCCCGGTCATCATCGGCGGCAATGACTGGGCAGCAGCCTGGGCCGTCACGGACATGGGCGCGCCGATGTTTCCCGTGGGGCGTGGCAGCGCCGGCGAGCGGCAGCGCGAGATCGCATACCGGTTTGGTGTCAACCTGATCATGTATGTGCTGACCGGCAACTACAAATCCGATCAGGTTCACGTTCCGGCCCTGCTTGAAAGGCTGGGTCAATGAGCGCCGGGTCAGTCATCTTCTCCCCCTTGATACCCTGGCCGGCCCTGCTGGGGGCCATTGTGTTCATGGGGCTTCTTGTCGGCCTGGCGACATGGCGCGGGTTGGGGGGCTGGTGGCTTCGTGCGCTCGCAGCACTCACTGTCATTCTGGCGCTGGCAAACCCGTCGTTCCAACGCGAAGATCGCGAGTTGCTGGATGATATTGTCGTGGCCGTCGTTGACCAGACATCCAGCCAGGCCTTGTCGGACCGTCCGTCGCAAACGCAATCGGCCCTGGAAATACTGCGTGCGCAAATCGCGGCGCGGCCCAACACCGAGTTGCGGGAGTTTGCACTTGGAGACGCGCCGGGGGATGGTGGCACGCAGTTGATGCGGCGCCTGTCGGAGGCGTTGGCGCAGGTTCCGCGGGACCAGTTGGCTGCCGCGATTGTCCTCAGCGACGGACAGGCCCACGACGCGGAAAATGCGCCTGATTTGCCGGCGCCTTTGCATTTGTTGATGAGCGGGCATGACAGCGATTGGGATCGCCGGTTGATCGTCAAAAGCGCGCCCGCCTTTGCCATCCTTGGCGAAGCGGTTTCACTGGTTCTGCAAGTCGAGGACCAGGGGCGGGTCCCGCCTGGCGCAAGCAAGACGGTGGCACTGGAAATATCGGTTGACGGGAAAGCCATGCAGCCGGCTGCCGTGCGCGTCGGTGAGGAATACAGTTTTCCGCTGATGCTCGAACACGGCGGGATGAACGTGATCCAGCTGCGCATTGCTGCCGCGCCGGGCGAGTTGACCGACCGCAACAACGCGGCGGTGGTTCAGATCAACGGGGTGCGCGACCGGCTGCGCGTGCTCCTTGTCAGCGGCGAACCCTACCCGGGTGAACGCACCTGGCGCAATCTTCTCAAGTCGGACAGTGCTGTTGACCTGGTGCATTTTACCATTCTCCGGCCGCCCGACAAACAGGATCGCGCGCCGGTGTCAGAGCTGTCGCTGATCGCCTTTCCAACCCGAGAGCTGTTCCTGGACAAGATCGACGAGTTCGACCTGATCATTTTTGACCGCTATCGCCGGCGGGGCATATTGCCGTCTCTCTACCTTGAAAACGTGGGCAGATATGTCGAGAACGGCGGCGCTGTTCTGGTCGCTGCGGGGCCAGGTTTTGCAAGCGCTGACAGTCTTTTCCGCTCGCCTTTGGGAAATATCCTGCCGGCAGCCCCGACTTCGCGGATCATCGAGCAGGGGTTTCGCCCCGAAGTGTCCGAAGTCGGCCGGCGCCATCCGGTGACCGAAGCCCTGGACCTGGCATTTCCCGGAGACGGCGGCAAGCCCGGCTGGGGCCGCTGGTTCCGACTGGTGGAGCTGTCCGCGATATCGGGCAACACGGTCATGACCGGGGCCGAGGGCAAGCCCCTGCTTGTTCTGGACCGGGTGGGCGAGGGGCGCATTGCCTTGCTGGCGTCTGACCATGCCTGGCTCTGGAACCGCGGGTTTGAAGGGGGAGGTCCGCAAAAAGAGCTTTTGCGCCGGTTGGCCCATTGGATGATGAAAGAGCCGGAACTGGAAGAAGAAGCGCTTTCGGCAATCGCCGAGGGGCAGACCATGACAATCACACGCCGCACATTGGGCGACGGGCCGCTTGAAGTTGAAATCACGGGCCCCGACGGCTCGGTGGTTGTCCTGCCGCTGGACGAGGTTTCACCTGGTCGGTTCATCGCCGAATATGGCGCGCCGGACGTTGGGTTGTATCAACTGAAGCAGGGCGATCAGGACGCGGTCATTGCACTTGGTCCCTCGGCGCCGCGTGAATTTGAGGAAACGATCGCCACCGGAGAAAAGCTGTCGGATGCGGTCAAGGCCACGCGCGGCGGGATACTTCCATTGGAAAACGGTTTCCCTGACATCAGAACAGTGCGCGAGGGGCGCGTTGCGGCAGGGCGAGGATGGATTGCGATCACGCCGCGCGGGGCCTTCGTGACGACCGGGGTTACGGTGACGTCGCTGGTTCCGACCTGGCTGTTTCTGCTGCTGGCGTCACTGCTGACCATTGCGGCCTGGCTGCGTGAGGGGCGGAGGTGATCCGCCCCGCGGCGGTTGGATGAGCAGTCTTCGGGGCCGGCCGGTATGCCGTCAGTTGCCCAGTTGGACCTTGAAAGTGTCGGTGTTCCAGCCATCCACATTGCAGTGCGCGCGCACCAGAACGAAGGGTGTGCCCTTTGGAATGGCAATGCCTGAAAGCGAGCGGGTGAAGGGTTGCTCGTTCACATGCGGATGCGCCAGCTCACGAAATCCAAGGCGCGTGCCGTCCGGGGCGAGGACTTCCCAGCCGTCGGCATAGTGGTCCCAGCCGGTGTCCGGGTGGCGAAGCGTAACCGAAATGGTCCAGGCGCCCCCCAATTCATCCGTGCGCACATCTTCCACGCGGGGTGGATCCGCGAATGCCCTGCCAATGGAAAAGGCAAGCGAGACGCCGATAATTGCAGGTAAAATTCTCATGGGGCAGATGGTGGCATAGTTCACCGGGCTTGTCCCGTCACAATTTGCCGATCTTGCCTTGCTGTTCCCGAAGATTGGTTATATTTTCTTACCAAATGAAATCTCAGCCGGTTCCGCGATGCAAATTCCCCAGCCTGATCCCCAAATTCTCGCAAGAAAGAGTCGCCTGGCCGAGAGGCTTCGTGAAGTTCTGCCCGCCGACGCCGTCATTGACGATCCTGCCGAAACCGTCGCCTATGAATGCGATGCGCTGGCAGCTTATGCCTGCGCGCCGATGCTGGCCGTTCTGCCTGCCGACACCGAGCAGGTTTCGCACGTCATGAAGATTTGTCACGAAGAAGGCGTGCCGGTTGTCCCGCGCGGGTCGGGGACATCGTTGGCAGGTGGGGCATTGCCGACGGCCGACAGCGTGGTGCTGGGCGTTTCGCGGATGAATGATGTCATCGAGGTCGACTATGAAAACCGTTTTGTGCGGGTTCAGGCCGGGCGCACCAACCTGTCGGTGACCAATGCAGTTGAGGAAATGGGCTATTTCTACGCGCCCGATCCCTCCAGCCAGCTGGCTTGCGCCATTGCCGGCAACATTGCGATGAACTCGGGCGGCGCGCATTGTCTGAAATATGGCGTCACGACCAACAACCTGCTGGGTGTCGTCATGGTGATGGCCGACGGAGAAATCGTAGAGATCGGAGGCGCGCATCTGGATGCCGCCGGTCTTGACTTGCTGGGCTTGATCTGTGGGTCCGAAGGGCAGCTTGGCGTGGTAACGGAAGCCACGTTGCGCATCCTTCACAAGCCGGAAGGCGCGCGCCCGGTGCTGATCGGTTTTCGCTCGAATGAGGTGGCGGGGGCTTGTGTGTCAGACATCATCAAGGCCGGGATATTGCCGGTGGCGATCGAATTCATGGACCGGCCCTGTATCGAGGTGGTGGAAACCCATGTCGGACCGGGGTATCCGGACTGCGAGGCGTTGCTGATCATCGAGGCCGAAGGCTCGGAAGCCGAAATCGACGAACAGCTTGCAGTGATCAAGGAGATCGCGGCGCGGCATGACCCGGTTGAATTGCGCGAAAGCCGCTCGGATGAGGAAAGCGCACGGATCTGGCTGGGGCGGAAGTCTGCCTTCGGGGCAATGGGGCAGGTCAATGACTACATGTGTCTGGATGGCACGATCCCGGTGTCTCAACTGCCGCATGTGCTGAAACGTATTGGCGAAATGAGCGAACAGTTCGGCTTGCAGGTTGGCAACGTGTTTCATGCGGGTGACGGCAACATGCATCCGCTGATCCTTTATGATGCCAACAAGCCGGGCGATCTGGAAACCTGCGAGGCTTTCGGGGCGGAAATCCTCAAGCTCTGCGTCGAGGTCGGCGGTTGTCTGACAGGCGAGCACGGGGTCGGGATCGAGAAACGAGAACTGATGACGTCGCAGTTCACGGCAGTTGATCTGGAGGCCCAGATGGATATCAAGGATGTGTTTGACCCGAATTGGATCCTGAACCCGGCCAAGGTCTTTCCACTGTCTGCCAGCGCGGCGCGACGCGATGCCAACTGAAGGACCGACCGGGATGAGCCGGATGACCCACACCCCGGCAGACGAGCGCGAATTGTCGCAACTGCTGGCCGGGGCGGAACGCGCTGTTCGTATCGTTGGCGGCGACACACGAAGGCCCGGGGCGGTCCCGGATGGCGAAACGCTTGGCACGTCCGCGATGCGCGGCGTTACACATTACGAACCGGGCGCGCTGACGCTGGTTGCAAAAGCCGGAACGCCCATGGCCGAAATTTCTGCCGTGCTGGCACAGGAAAATCAGCGCCTCGCATTTGAACCGATGGATCATCGCCCCCTGCTGGCCACCGCGGGAGAGCCGACCATTGGCGGGGTCGTTGCGGCGAATGTCTCGGGGCCAAGGCGTATTCAGGCGGGCGCGTGCCGGGATCATCTGCTGGGGGTGAGATTTGTTGATGGCCGGGGGCGGATCATCAAGAACGGCGGCCAGGTGATGAAGAACGTGACCGGCTATGACCTTGTGAAGCTCATGGCGGGCAGTTTTGGAACGCTCGGGGTGCTGAGCGAGGTTTCCTTCAAGGTTCAGGCAATCCCGCAGACCGAAGCGACTGTCCTGGTTCCGGGGCTGGACATTGCCGCAGGCATCGCGGTTCTGGCCCGGGCGCTTGGTTCCCCCTATGACGTTTCCGGCGTTGCCCATGTTCCGGCTGGCCAGATGGGGGCGCAATCGCTCACGGCAATCCGGATCGAAGGCATGAAGCAATCCGTGGCCTACCGGGTCGAAAAGTTGCGTTCGCTGGCTGGCGGCGACGTGATCGAGGCAGCCGACAGCGCGGCTTTCTGGGTTCGGATCCGTGATGCAGAACCACTGGCCCGGCAAGACGGGGCCATCTGGCGAATATCGCTCAAACCCTCTCACGCCCCGGCTTTTGTCCAGCAGTTGCAGCAGCTGGGCCTCGACCATGAGGCGTTGTTCGATTGGGGCGGGGGGCTTATCTGGTTGGCTGTGACCGACGCGGCAGATGCCGGCAACGGCGATGCGGGGGCGCGGGTGATCCGGCAAATATTGGCCGCGTTGGGGGGGCATGCGACCCTTGTGCGTGGCGCGGACGACCTGCGCGCGCGCATCCCGGTTTTTCAGCCCCAGCCGGCGCGGATTGCCAGCATAAGCGAAAATATCCGCAAGAAATTTGACCCGCGCGGAATTCTCAACCCGGGTCTGAAAGGGTAGCCGATGCGAACCGAGTTTTCGGAAGAACAGTTGCGCCGACCCGAGATCAAGGTCGCAAACGACATCCTGCGCACCTGCGTTCATTGCGGGTTCTGCACGGCGACCTGTCCGACCTATCAGCTGCTGGGTGATGAACTCGACAGCCCGCGCGGGCGTATCTACCTGATCAAGGACATGCTCGAAAACGACAGGCCGGCGGATGCCCGGACGGTGTCGCATATCGACCGCTGTCTTGGATGTCTGGCCTGTATGAGCACATGCCCGTCGGGGGTGAACTACATGCACCTTGTGGACGTGGCGCGGGGCCATATCGAAAAGACCTACAAACGCCCGCTCATGGACAGGTTCCTGCGGTCGGTTCTGGCCTTTGTCCTTCCGCACCCCATGCGGTTTCGAGTGGCCATGCTGGGCGCGAAAATGGCCCGACCGTTTCGCCGCCTGATTCCCGATGCCCGTTTGCGGGCGATGCTCGAGATGGCGCCAAGGGAAATTCCGCCGGTCAGCCGAAACGATGATCCGCAGGTGTTTCCGGCCCGGGGGCCGCGCAAAATGCGCGTTGCGCTGATGACCGGCTGTGCGCAGCGGGCCCTGAATACAGATATCAACGATGCAACGATCCGCCTGCTGCGCCGGTTGGGCTGCGAAGTTGTGATCGCCCGGGGTGCGGGCTGTTGCGGTGCGCTGACCCATCACATGGGGCGCGAAAAGGCCGCACATGCCAGTGCCTTGCAGAACATCGATGCCTGGATTGCAGAGATCGAAGGCGACGGGCTGGATGCGATCGTGATCAACACCAGCGGTTGCGGTACCACCGTCAAGGACTATGGACACATGCTGCGCGAGCATCCAAGGGCCAGCGATGCGGCACGGGTGGCAGGGCTTGCGAAGGACGTCAGTGAACTGCTGATGGACCTGGACATGCCCGAAGCCCGGGGCGGCTTGCAGGTTGCCTACCACGCCGCCTGTTCGCTGCAGCATGGCCAGCAAGTCAAATCGCAGCCCAAGACGTTGCTGAAACGGGCCGGGTTTGGCGTGGTCGAGCCACGAGACGCGCATTTGTGCTGTGGGTCGGCCGGAACATACAACCTGTTGCAACCCGAGATCTCAGGGCAACTGAAAGACCGCAAGATCAAAACGCTTGAGGAACGGCAGCCCGATGTCATTGCGACCGGCAACATTGGCTGCATGGTGCAAATCGGCTCGGGGACCGAGGTGCCGGTTGTCCACACAGTCGAACTGCTCGACTGGGCCACTGGCGGGCCAAAGCCCCGGGCGCTATCCTGATCCCGTCATATTTTTGCCAGATCGGGGCGATAGATCGCTGGCTGGAAATGCGGGAGAGTTCATGCGGTTCGGCTGGTTCACGGGCGTAATCCTGTTGGTGTTGAGCAACGCGGCGATGGCCGGAGGGGCTTCGGATTTGCGCAAACTGCTGACCGGCGCCGACAATCGCGGATGGGAAGCCGTCGGGCGGCTCGACATCGCCGGGCGCGCGTTTTGCACCGGTGCCCTGATTGCTCCCGATCTGGTCCTGACCGCTGCGCATTGTCTTTTCGACAAGGTCAGCGGGGCGCCTGTCGACCCCGAAGAAATCGAATTTCTGGCTGGTTGGCGCAACGGGCAGGCCAACGCCGTCCGGCGGGTCAGCCAGGCGATTGCGCACCCGGACTATCGCGATGAAGCGGGCGAACGGCGCAAGAGCGTGGGGTTCGACCTGGCCCTGCTGCGGCTGGTTTCGCCGATCCGAAAGGCCTCTGTCGAGCCGTTTGAAACAGACGACCGTCCGCGCAAGGGCTCGCTTGTCGGCGTTGTGTCCTATGCGCGCGAACGATCGGAAAACCCTTCTTTGCAGGAAGAATGCAAGGTCCTGGCGCGCCGGTCGGGAATGCTTGTGTTGTCGTGCGATGTCGATTTCGGCTCGTCCGGGGCGCCGGTGTTTTCCTTTGATGAAGATGGCAAGGCGCGGATTGTATCGGTGATCTCGGCAAAGGCCGATATCGACGGGCGCGAAGTTGCGCTTGGAACGCGGCTGAAAGCGCCGCTGGCGGACCTGATGGCTCTGGTGGCAAATGGTGAAGCTCCACCGGTTGCTCCGGCCCGGTCGGGGGTGAAGGTGTTTACCCTGGGTGGCGGCGAAAGCCCCGCACGGACCACAGGCGGGGCCAAGTTCGTCCGGCCATGACAAGGAGACCCGCACCATGAAAACCTTGTTTCCGGGCCTTGGCGTGCTGCTGATATTCTGGGTGCTGTCTGCATCCGCGGCCATTGGTCAGACACGTGACAGCAAGCTGATGACCATGGACAGCTGGGCTGAAGCGCGGGGCTGGGAAGGGGTCGGCCTGTTGCTCATCGAACGGCGCAGCTCATGCACCGGCGTCCTGGTGCGGCCCGATCTGGTCATGACGGCAGCGCACTGCCTGGTCGACCCGGATACCGGCGCCAAGGCCGATCCGCGGCAGGTCGAATTTCGCGCAGGCTGGCGCAATGGCAAGTCCATTGCCATGCGACGTGGGGTGGCTGCGCTGATCCATCCGAACTACCTGGGCGGCTCTGAAGTCAACGGCAAGCAATTGCGCTATGACATGGCGCTGATCCGGCTGGAAGCGCCGATCCAGAGCACCCATGCCAACCCTTTTCGGGTTGGTGGAAACGTCCATACCGGCAATGAAGTCAGCGTGGTGTCTTACGGAAAAGGACGCAACAATGCGCCATCGCGCCAGCGGGTCTGCACGGTGTTGCAGGCAACGGATGGCATGGTGGCGATGAGCTGCGATGTGATCTTCGGATCATCGGGGGCCCCGGTTTTCCGGATGGAGAACGGCCGCCCGGTAATTGTTTCACTGGTGTCGGCAATCGGCGATGTGAACGGCGAGAAAGTCTCTTTTGGCATGGATATCGCACGACCGCTGAAAGAGCTGATGAGAGATCTTCGCGCCGGACGCGGCGTCTATCCCCCGGTGTCATTTGGTGCCAAACGGATCGGCATCGGGGAAGGGCGCAGCAGCGGCGGCGCGCGGTTTCTCAAGCCTTGATGCGCGCCCGTGTCCGCGGTTTTGGACGCTGCAGTTTGCGCCGCCCGCGCGCCGGGCAGGTCTTGAAGCGCAATGTCACAGCACTTATTTATAGGGCGCGGAGGCCTGAACAGGGTCCGCACCAATCGCTGTTCCAATCTTGGAAGGCACACAAATCGTTATCGCTCAAAGGAGGATGACCCCATGCGTGGATTTGATTTTGCACCGCTTTATCGTGCAACCGTCGGCTTCGACCAGATTGCCGACCTGATGGACCGGGTTCTGACCAACGAGGTCAGCCAACCCAGCTATCCCCCCTACAACATCGAAAAGATCGGTGATGATGCCTGGCGCATCTCGATCGCCGTGGCGGGTTTCAGTGAAGACGAACTGAACGTCGAAGTGCGTGAAAACTCGCTGATCGTGACCGCAAGGAAGAAGGCCGATGAAGACGAGGGCCGCGTGTTCCTGCATCGTGGCATTGCCACCCGTGCATTCGAACGCCGGTTCCATCTGGCCGATCATGTGCGCGTCGTGGGCGCAACGCACGCCGATGGCATGCTGCACATCGACCTGCGGCGCGAAGTGCCCGAAGCACTGAAGCCGCGCAAGATCGAGATCACCAAGGGTGAAACGATCGAAGCCAAGGCGGTGGAAAACAAGGCCGAAAGCAAGTCCAGGAAAAAGTCGGACAAGTAAGCCGGCCTTTTTCCCGGAAGTTGGGGCGACCGTGATCGGTCGCCCCTTTTTCGTTACGGCTGCGACAGGCTCTGGGCAAGGCGCATCAGGCTGACGGCCTCGCGCCGGTATCCGTACGGGTCTTCACCCAACGCGCCGTTTGCCAGCGCGATCGCGTCGTCCCAGGCCCAGTTTCCCAGATAATGCGAGCCGCGAAGCAGCTGGCCAAACCCGGCGATGGCGGCGCCGAAGCGTTGTTCGGTGCCGGGTTCCACCATTTCGTTGGGGATCGGCTGCTCGATCAGGCGGCTCCGGCTTTCGCCGGGCAGCTTGTAACGCAGGCGCAGGAAGCCCAGTTCATCGTCGGCCGCGCCGGCGGGTTCATCGGCCTTGTAGCGCAGCGGATCGTTCAGAACGGCGGGCGAGCCGACCGGTGTGACCTCATAGATCGCCGTCACCGCATGGCCCGCGCCGATCTCGCCGGCATCCACCTTGTCGTTGTTGAAGTCCTCGCGCCTGAGCGCGCGGGTCTCATAGCCGATCAGGCGGTATTCCGCGACGGCGGCCGGGTTGAACTCGACCTGGATTTTCACATCATCGGCGATGGGAAACAGCGCCCCGCTCAACTGATCGACAAGCACCTTCTGCGCTTCGCTCAGCGTGTCGATATAGGCGGCCGTGCCATTGCCCTTCTGCGCCAGCGCCTGCATCGTGGCGTCGTCGAGATTGCCGCGACCGAAGCCGAGCACCGAAAGATAGATGCCGCTGTCGCGTTTGGCGGCAATGAAGTCTTCCAGCGCCTTCGGGTCGGACAGGCCGACATTGAAATCGCCGTCGGTTGCCAGGATGACGCGGCTGACATCGCCATCATCCGACATGTTCTCGGCAACCGCATAGGCCTGTTGCAACCCGTCCTGCCCGGCGGTGGAGCCGCCGGCCTCCAGCCGGTCCAGCGCCGCAAGGATCGTGCTGCGTTCCGAGGCGGCGGTGGGCGCCAGCACCTGGCCCGCGCTGCCGGCATAGGTCACGATGGCCACCTTGTCTTCGGGGCGAAGCTGGCCCAGCATCAGCCGGAAGCTCTGCTTGAGCAGCGGCAGCTTGTTGGCATTGTGCATCGACCCCGAAGTGTCGATCAGGAACACGAGGTTCAGCGGCGGCCGCTCATCGAGCGCGGGCATCTTGCCTTGCAACGCGATATGCACAAGCTGCGTGTCGGCGTTCCATGGCGTCTGCATGACTGTAACGGTCGGCTTGAACGGTGTTGCGGCGCCAGCATCCGGCGCCGGGTAGTCATAGGGGAAATAGTTCAGCATTTCCTCCACCCGCACCGCATCGCGCGGCGGCAATTGCCCGGCCATCAACGACGAGCGGACAACGGCGTATGACGCGGTATCGACATCAATCGAGAATGTCGAAACCGGCTCATCCGCCACGCGTTTGACCGGCGCGCTGTCTTCGTTGGAAAACGCTTCGGTATCAAGGCGTTCCGGGGAGGTGGCCTCGGGGGACGGGGCGATCACCGAGGGGGCCTGCGCATAGTCGGCAGACCGCTTGGCAGGCGCGCGGGAACGCTCCAGCGCCATCACGGCTTCGCCTTCCGCCTGGCCCGCCGTTGCACCCGCGTAAGGATCGGCTGGCACGTGGGCACCGGCCAGCGCGTCATCTGCGGGTTTTGTCGCAGGCTCGGGCGCCGTGGTCGGGGTTTCCTGCATTTTCGGGCTTTCGCCGCGGTTGGAAATTGTCGTCGGCGGGGTGAACAGCGAGCGGCCCTGCGGGCTCACGATGACGATGCCGATGGCGACAAGGGCAGTGGTCGCGGCCAGACCGCCGCGGCTGGTAAGGGAATGAAACATCCTGCGTCCTCCTGAAATGAGCCACCCCGATGGGCGGCGAACATCATTGGGACGCGCGCCCTGGCGCGATCCTTGGAGGGCATCGAAATTTTTCTGGCCAAGCGCCAGATTATCCACGCGATTTTTTTCATCCGGCGTGGGCGTTGCGGCCTTCATCGCGGCTTTCAGATCGTCGAGTTCGTCGCTCATGTGCCTTGCTCCTCTGCGGCGAGTGCGCGCAGTTTTTTCCTGGCTTCCGACAGGCGCCAACTGACGGTTCCTTCACTGATTCCAAGCACTTGCCCGGCTTCGGCATGGGTCAACTCGTCATCGAGAACCAGTGCCAGCGTGTCGCGCAGGTCGGGCGGCAGGGCGCGCATGGCGCGCTGCAGCCAGTTGATTTGCTCCTGCGCCTCGGCCTCGGCGGCGCGGCGGTTCAGCTCCCAGTCGCCCCAGCCATCGGCGGCGCGGGCATGGCTGGCGGCGCGCCGGCGCCGGTCGTGGGCTGCGTTCACCGTGACGCGGTAAACCCATGTCGTGAAACAACTTTCCCCGCGAAAGGCGCGCAGCTTGGCGGGCAGGGCGGCGCAGATATCCTGGGTCAGATCCTCGGCTTCGGCGCGGCTGCCGGTGAGGCGGAAGGCCAGCGCGAAAATGCGATCATAGCAGCGCGCCAGCAGCGCCGCGAAGGCATCGCGATCCCCGCCGGCTGCGGCCAGCGCGAGGGCTTCGTCGGTGGTTTCCATGCGCATCACATTGAGTATGACGCGCGCCGGGGGTCAATCCTTGGAAGGAATTTTGCGAATATGAAGTGCATATGAATTCCATGTGAATTGCATATGAGGTTTTTGGGCGTGGAATTGGGGGGCGAACTCGGCAGTATCTATCCGCGTGTTTTCAATCCAGCCACTTTCGGATATCGGCAAGGGCCGCGTGGAACAAACTGTCCCATGTTTCATTCAGCGGAGATTGCAGCGGCTGCCAGAAAAAGCTGAAGACATGCCCGCCGCCGTCCGCACAATGGTGGAGCCAGTGTTCCGGGGCGGGGGCGATGTCACAGAGCACGAAGTGCCAGTTGGCTTCAAATTCGAGGTGTTCAGACGTCAGGATATGGCAAGCGGACAATGCGCGAAGCCCGGCTTCCTCCCACAGTTCACGTTTGGCGGCCGCTTCGGCGCTTTCACCGGGTTCGACTCCGCCTTTCACGAATTGTTTTCCGGCTGCCGGATGCTCGAACGCCAGGAGTTCAGTGGCAAGATTGTTCGTGCGGGCAACCACTGGAAAGGCGACCTGTCGCACGCTCAAACCGACGTGCAGATGTATTTCATCTCAAGGTAGTCCTCCATCCCGTGGTGCGAGCCTTCGCGGCCAAGCCCGGATTGCTTGACCCCCCCAAAGGGCGCGACCTCGGTGGAGATCAGCCCGGTGTTCACCCCGACCATGCCGTATTCCAGCGCTTCCTGAACCCGGATCACGCGCGAAAGATCCTGGGCGTAGAAATAGGCGGCGAGGCCGAAGATCGTGTCGTTGGCCAAGGCGATCACCTCGTCTTCGGTTTCGAAGCGAAACAGCGGCGCCAGCGGCCCGAAGGTTTCTTCGGTGGCAAAGGCCATGTCGGTCGTGGCGCCGGTGATCACGGTGGGCTCGAAATACGTCCCGCCGAGCGCGTGGCGGTGGCCGCCGGTGGTGACGGTGGCGCCCTTGGCGAGGGCGTCGGCGATGTGTTGCTCGACCTTTTCCACCGCCGCTTCGTTGATCAGCGGGCCGACGATCACGCCTTCCTCCAGCCCGTCGCCGACCTTCATGCTTTCGGCGCTCGCCTTCAGCTTTTCGGCAAACGCGTCATAGACCCCGGCCTGCACATAGATGCGGTTGGCGCAGACGCAGGTCTGGCCGTTGTTGCGGTATTTGGCGATCAGCGCGCCTTCCACCGCCTTGTCGAGATCGGCGTCGTCAAAGACGATGAAGGGCGCGTTGCCGCCCAGTTCCATGGAACATTTCATCACCTGGTCGGCGGCCTGGCGCAAAAGGATGCGCCCGACTTCGGTGGAGCCCGTGAAGGTCAGCTTGCGCACCTTGGGGTTTGAGGTGAATTCCTTGCCGATGTCCGAGGAACGGGTGGACGGGATCACCGAAAAGACGCCTTTCGGGATGCCGGCACGCTCGGCAAGCACGCCGAGCGCCAGCGCCGAGAGCGGGGTTTCGGCGGCCGGACGCGCGACGAAGGCGCAGCCCGCCGCCAGCGCCGGGCCGGCCTTGCGGGTGATCATCGCGTTCGGAAAATTCCACGGTGTGATCGAGGCGGCCACGCCGATGGGTTGCTTGATCACGGTGATGCGCTTGTCGCGCAGATGGCCGGGGATGGTTTCGCCGTAGACGCGCTTGGCCTCTTCGGCGAACCACTCGATGAAGGACGCGCCATAGAGCACCTCGCCGCGGGCCTCGGGGAAGGGCTTGCCCATCTCGGCGGTCAGGATGCGCCCGAGGTCGTCGGCGTTTTCCACCATCAGGTCGAACCACCTGCGCAGCACGGCGGCGCGTTCCTTGCCGGTCCACTGCGCCCAGTCCTTTTGCGCCGCATAGGCGGCATCGATGGCGCGGGCCGTTTCGGCGCGGGTCAGGTCGGCCACCTGCGCGATCACGTCGCCGCGCGCCGGGTTGGTCACGGCAAAGGTGGCGCCGTCATCGGCATCGGCCCAGTCGCCGGCGAGGTAGGCCCGGGTTGCGAGCAGCGACGCATCGTTCAGCAGGTCGGAAAGGTTGGTGGCGTCGGTCATGGCATGTCTCCCCAGCATTTGGTCACAGGCAGGCTTGGCATGGGGGTCGCGCCTTGTCCAGAGGTGTCGCGAAGGGGCTTTCGCGGGGCGGGTGCAGGCGATAGCATGAGGGCGGCTTCCGGCGATGGCGTCGCCGGTGTTGCGGCCCTCACCATCCTGAACGCCGGGATCTTTCGGGGTCCGCACCGTCCGGCCCCCAACATGGGAGGTCAAGATGACGAACACCCGCGATGATTTCTACCGCTTCCACGATGGGCAAAAGGCACCGCTGCCGTTTTCCGGCGATGAATATGACGCGCGGCTGGCGGGCCTGCGCGCGATCATGGCCGAGGCCGGGGTCGAGGTGGCGGTGCTGAGCTCGATGCACGCCATCGCCTATTACTCGGGGTTTTTATATTGCAGCTTCGGGCGGCCTTACGCGCTGGTGGTGACGGCGGATGACAGTGTGACGGTTTCGGCGGGCATCGACGCGGGCCAGCCCTGGCGGCGCTGTCATGGCGACAACATCACCTACAGCGACTGGAAGCGCGACAATTACTGGCGCGCGGTCGTGCATGTGGCGGGCCGGGGCGCGCGTGTCGGGATCGAGGCAGACCACATGACGCTGGCGGCGCGCGAACGGCTGGAAGCGTTTCTGGCGCCCGCCGCGGTGCATGACCTGGCGCCGGCGATGATGCGCCAGCGGATGGTCAAGAGCGCGGCCGAGATCGCGCTGATCCGGGCCGGGGCGGCGGTGGCCGATCTGGGCGGTCATGCGATGCGCGAGGTAATCCGCGAGGGCGTGCGCGAGATCGACGTGGCGATGGCCGGGCGCGATGCGATGGAAGCCGAGATCGCGGCGCGCTTTCCCGACGCCGAGTATCGCGATACCTGGGTCTGGTTCCAGTCCGGGCCGAACACCGACGGCGCGCACAACCCGGTGACGGGGCGCCGGTTGCAGCGTGGCGATATCCTGTCGCTCAACGCGTTTCCGATGATCTCGGGCTATTACACGGCGCTGGAGCGCACGTTGTTCCTGGGCGAGGCGGACGCGGCGTCGCGCGCGATCTGGGAGGCCAATGTCGGGGCGCATGAGCTGGGGATCGGCCTGATCCGGGCCGGGGCAAGCTGCGCGGCGATCACCGCCCGGCTCAACGACTATTTCGCCGAACGCGATCTGCTGCAATACCGCACCTTCGGCTATGGCCATTCCTTCGGGGTGCTGAGCCATTACTACGGGCGCGAGGCCGGCCTGGAGCTGCGCGAGGATATCGACACGGTGCTGGAGCCGGGCATGGTGATTTCCATGGAGCCGATGTTGACGATCCCGCAGGGGCAGCCGGGTGCCGGCGGCTATCGCGAGCACGATATCCTGGTGATCACCGGGGAGGGGGCCGAAAATATCACCGGCTATCCCTTCGGGCCCGGGTTCAACCTGGTGGATTGAGCGCCCCGGCCGCCATTTACGCTTTTCTTTGCGGTTCGGTTTTGCGACACTTGCGCAGGAATTTGGTTTCGGGGTGATGTAAAACACGTTAACATTCCCCATATATGGAGCCTGCAAGTATTTGGGTTTTCCAAAAGGAGTGATGTAATCAATGGCCGGTCCGTTCCAAAGCCCTGAATTTTCAGAGCAAATCGAGAATAGCAAACGTGACGTCGCCGCGGCGCAGGCGAAAATTTCGGAAATCACGTCCAAGATGGAAACCGCGCGGTCTCAGTTGCAGGCAGGTGCAGATATCGATTTTGATATCGAGAACGCGACGCTTGAAGATGTTCATGCCCATACCGAAGCGATGAATGCCAATATCGCGGAACTGATCATGGGGCTGGACGATGTCACGTCGGCATTTTCCAAGGACTTCGACGAAATGCGCAACAAGACCGGCTGGGAAAGCTTTGTCGGGATATTTTCGAAGGCGAAATCGGATTCGATGCGCCAGGAGCGGATGCGCACCGCCTCCATCGACGACAAGTTGCAGGATCTGATCTCCAAGTCCGATGTGATCGTCACCCTGTTGCAGGGGCAACTGGATGAGCTGAACCGGCAGAAGGCCAGCGTGGAAACCAACCTGACGGCGACGCTCGACGAGCGCGAGGCGACGGTGGGCACGCTGGAAGCCCTGCGCGCGGAAATCCAGGCGATGGACCCGAAGATCATCGAACTGGAAAACCGGATCAGCGTCGAACAGGACGCCGCGGCGCGCACCAAGCTGGAAAGCGAACTGGCGGCGCTGAACACGGAATACAATGAAAAGGTGCAGCAGGAGCAGGTCATGCTGGCGAAAAGCCAGACGCTGGAACGTTACATCGAACAGGGCAAGACCTGGGTCGACAGCCTGCAGAACCAGGCAGCGACGCAGATGGTGCTGATCAACAAGCTGCAGACCGACACCAGGCAGCGGGTCGTGCTGTATGATGCACTGAGCAAGTCGCTGAAAACCGCGCAGCAGCAGGATGTGGCGCACAAGATCAACGAGATCGGCGTCAAGACCGACGAAGAAGCGCAAGCGGCCATGGCCGGGATCGGCGTGGCCACGAACCAGCGCATGGCCGAGATGCTGGAAGCCCATGAAGACCACATGGTGTTTGCCCGCAAGGTGCTGGAGCAGAAGGCCAAGGCCGATGAGCGCTTTGCGCGGCGGTTTCAGAAGATTGTCGAGAAGCACGACAAGAACCTGTATGGGGCCTAGGTGGCGGAACCCGGCAAGAACAGCGCAAGCAAGGCCCTGGTCGCCGACCACGTCGGGCTGACCGACAGGTTTGCGGCGCGGCGCTACTTTCGCAAGTTCGAGCGTATCACCGGCCACCTGCAACGTGTCGCGGCCGAAATGCGCCGCGAGCGGCGGCTTTCCGGGCTGGATGTGGAGATTGTCGGCGGTTACCTGACCGGGTTGGCGAACACGTTTCAGGCGCTGTCGATGAAATACCTGATGACCGGACGCGATGGCGGCAAGGGGTCTGGCGCGCTCGAGATCGACGTGCTGGAAAGCGGCTTTCCGGTGGCGCGCGAGTTGATGACCATGGCCAATGACGCGCAGCAGGCCGAGCGCCACCTGCGCGGCATGCCGAGCGAAGCCGAGTTGAAGAACGAAATGGTGCGCAGCATCGTCGGTGATCTGGAATTTCCGACCCGGCTGCAGTTCGCGCTGTCACAGCGGCTTTACTATGAAGAGTTGCTGACAGGGCGGATGTTCTGGGCGCAGAACGATCCGGTGGCGGTCTGGACCGGGGCCGATGAAGATGATGACCGGCGGCGCTACCTGCTGCACTGGGCGGTCTATGACAGCCAGATCAACCTGCCGACGCTCTATCTCATGGAACTGGACGACACCGGGCGCCGGGCCCTGCCGAAGGACCAGAACCGCTGGCCGCGCGCGCAGGCGCATCTGATGGCGCAGTCGGTGGCGGGGCTGAAGCTGGTGACGATTGCCCGCGGTTTCGACGAGGATTTCGACGATCTTCACCCCAAGCGGCTGCGGCGGTTTCACATCGGCCCGATGTATTCCAGCGCCTTCACCCGCCAGAGCGGGCCGATCCGGCAGGTGCTGGAAACGGCCGCCGCCCCGGAGGGCGAAGACTGGACGCTGGCCTGGACGCTGGAAGAGCTGGAAAGCGAGCGGGTGGAGAAAGAGCGCAAGGGCTGGTTTTCGACGGTGGAACGCGAGGTTTTTGCATTGGACCCGTTTTCCGGGCGCGGGGTGGACACCGGCGCGACTCGCACCGAACGTGCGGTGATCCTGCCCGAACGCCCCTTTCAGGCGCTGGCCGAACTGGACCCGCCTGGGTTTCGCGACGTGCGCAAGTTCGTGGTCGGTGCCGGTGGGCGGGTGGTGAGCTATCGATAACGGGGTGAACCGGCGCGGGCGGGGAGCCTCCGGCGGGAGTATTTGGAGCAAGATGAAGGGATCACGATGAATTTGCCGGCTGACCAGATGGAGCTTCGCGAGGAGGACATCCGCAAGCACTACGATGCGGCTGCCGGGATGCTGGACGGGTTTGACCATACGCCGCGGATCGCGAAAGCGAAGACGCCCGTCAGGGCGGAGGAGCGCTCGCCGGGCATCGGCACGCGGCGGCGGTTCCGGTCGACGACGCCCGGGCTCGTGACGCGCTCAACCGCGCGCCCCGAGGGCGTGCGCCTGATCGAGCGGATCGAAGCCTGCGACGGCCAGGACCCGCTGGTTTCCCCGGCGCAAGCCAGCGCGATGCAGGCCCTGCGGCGCGCGCTGGCGATTGCGCTGGCGGTGGGCGAGACGTTCAGCGAAGCGACGGGGCTTGCGGAACTCAAGCGCGAGAACCTCGAAGGGCGGTTGGCGACGTCGAAAACGGCGGCGTTTTCCGAGCTTCTGGAAGCCGAAGCCCTGGCGGTGCTGTTCACCTTTGCCAATGCCACCGGGTTCCTGCTGGCGTCGAGCGTGGGCGAGGTTTCAGTCGAGATCGGGTCGGTCGAGGAAGTGCTGACCGACAATGCGCAACTGGCGCTGCACGGCGCCCTGTGGGAGCTTGATCAGGACCTGGCGGCCTTTGCCAGCGATGAAGCGCGCATGATTGCGACCATTCTGGCCTTTGCCGAGCAGCTCATGGAAAAGGTGGCGCTGCGGGCGCAGAACGCGCCGCGCACGGGTCCGTTTGCGCAGGCGCGCTACCATGTGGAGGCCGACGATCTGACGATTGCGGGGTTCACGCCGGCGCTGCGCGTGAAGAGCACCTCGCTGATCATGGAGTTCAAGAAGCCCAATGAAGTCGTCGGCAACCACATCGCCAAATACCAGGCGATGAAGCTGGCCAAGATGCTGATGGCCTATGATTTCGAGCGCAAGCTGAACCCGTTTGCCGAACTGGGCGGCTTCATCTTCACCTTCATGGGCGACGGGCTGCCGGGCACCGGCAAGACACTGCTGATCCGCATGATGGCCGGGATGATCAACGACTATTGCAAGGTTGCCGGCTATCCGTTCCGCTATCAGAACTTCTCGATCGACCAGATCGACAGCTACCAGGGCAAGTCGGGCCAGAACGCGCGCGCCTTCATCGACAGCGTGATGGACCCGAACGTGATCGGCTTCGGCACGGTGGACGATATCGACCAGGTGGCCGGCAAGCGCGGCGACCGGCAGTCCAGCGCCGGCCAGCAGGAGGTGACGGCGGTGCTGATGGAGGCGTTTTCCGGCGCCAACACGGTGGTGCGCGGCAACTGCACCTTCGGGATGTTTTCCAACTACCCGGAAAACGTCGATGACGCGCTGCGCCAGCGCGCCGGGGCGCGATTCCTGGTGAACGGGCCGCAGACGGTCGAGGATTACACCGACATCCTGCATCTGCTGCTGGGCAAGAACCACGACATTCCGGTGGGCGACCATGAGCTGTTCGCCAGCCAGGAGATCAAGCGCGCGGTGGCGAAGTCGTTTGCAAGCTACAACAAGCCGCATGAGGAAGAGTTGCTGCGCATCTGGGAAACGGTCGGCAAAGAGGTCGGCAAGCTGGACACCATCGCCAGGCTCGGGGCCTATCTGAAGGCCATCCAGGAAAAGGACGCGCGCTTTACCGGGCGCGCGATCAAGAACATCACCGACGCGGTGAAGGTGCGGGCGATGGATTTCGAACTGCCGGACGAGTGGATGGAAGAGCCGGAGCTGTTCCTGTTCAGAC
>JALSJL010000046.1 GCA_026989405.1 Marinosulfonomonas sp.
GCCCGTGCAGGGCAGACCGCGGGGCAGGCGATTGCCGTCAACCAGGGCAAAGTCGGCCCTGGCCGACAAGCCGCCCACGGCCCGTTCCATCGCCAGCATCGAAGCCTGCAATATGTTGATTTCGTCGATCTCTCCGACGCTGGCCTGTCCGACCGAGACATCCGCAGCGGCTTCCAGGGCCGCCGCCAGCGCCATCCTGCGACCCTGGCTCAGCTTCTTGGAATCATTCAGGCCTTCGGGAATGTTTCCGGGATCAAGCCGGACTGCCGCCGCAACAACCGGGCCGGCCAGGGGCCCGCGGCCCACTTCGTCGACCCCGACCACCCGGCACGCGCCGTTTTCAATGGCTTGCGCCTCGAAGAAAAAGTCAGGGAGTGTTTTCTGCATGGCCATACCAAATCGCGTGGCGCGGGCATGTGCAAGATGAAAAAGGGGCGGGGGCCATGTGACCACCCGCCCTAGAAACCGGCACGGAAAGCTGGGGATACCCGTGCCGGGTGCTCGCCGGCGCGCCTAGCGCAGCCGGGCCTCGTCTTCGAAACCGTGATTGCGCAGGCATTTCGCGCCATAGACCCTGGCCGGGCGGCCATACCGAAGCTGAACGGTTTGCAGGCAGGCCCTGGGCAGACGCTCCGGGCGCAACATGACTTCCTTCAAACAGGCCTGACCGTAGACCCCGCGGCGCCCGCCGCCGGGCCTTGGCAGGGTAAAATAGCATTCATTCGGGACAAACCCGCGCAACGCGGGCGGCTTGGGGGCGGGGGCCGGAAGCGGCAGCGGGGTCGGGCGCGGACGGGTCACCGCCGGTTTCTTGCGCTTGTTGCTTTCCTCGATCGCCTTGCCGATGATGAACAGCGTGATGGCGCCGGCAATGAAGCGGTTGATCTCATCGTTGCCCGCGCGGGCCGGGACAGTCGCGGCACCCGAGAAGGCCATGGAAAGAGCGAGGACAGAGGCAATGATCTTTCGGGGCATGGGCATCTTCCTTTCTGGTGGGGCGCAGCGCAGGCCGGGCCGGTGGTGATGGGAAGACTGTCCGCTGGCGGGCCGGGCTAGACAATATCAGCGAATTGTTATTCGATAACACGGCCGGTCGGGTCGACTTGATATTGAATAGCACCCGTGCCTCGCGCACACTCGTCCACATGAAAAACCTTGTGAACATGATGGTTGTTGCCGGCACGCTGCTTCTTGCAGACCCCGCCGCGGCGGCTTGCTATGCAGACTACAAAGCCAAGCGCGACAATCCGTTGCGGCTGCACTACGGTGTCATTGAACTGCCGGATGGGGCTTGCGAAAACAAGAAAGGCGCACGCGAAGAAATCGCGCAGCGGCTCGCGCAAGCCGAATGGACATTGCTCAATGTCCTGTCGCTGTTTGGCGAAGAGGGCCTGGAAGACAGGAGAGAAAGTGCTGGGGAGTTCTTCTTACGTTTCTGACATGCGCCGCTCGGGCACCCGGGTTGTCGCCGTTGGAATCGCTGCAATCGTCGTCATCCTTCTGGTGGCGGCGGTGTTGCTGTTTGCCAACCTGCCCGATGCCAACGCCTTCAACCAGCGCGTCGAGCAGATTTTTGTCCAGAACGATGACCTGACCTCGAACGCCGAGATCAAACTGCTGGAAATTCTCGCCGAGAGCGGCACCGCCTTTTCCGGCGTTCTGGAAAGCTACCGAACGGTGATTTTCGTGCTTCTGGTGTTTTCGACGGCCCTGCTGATTGCGGCCCTGGTCTTTCTTGTCACCATCATCGTGATGAACCGCCGGATGAGCGAGATCGAGCGCGCCGGCATTACCGTTTCATCGCTGTTGATCAGCCGCGAGGAACGCACGGTCTATATCAACAACATGGAATTCAAGCTGACCGAAGCGGCCATTGAAACGCTGTCTGTGCTGGCCGAGGCACGGATGGATGAAGACGTGCTGTCGGGCGCCGAAATCGAAGCGATGATATCCGGTCGCCGCACCGAAGACTGTGACGAAGCCGCCGGCGCCACGCGCATCAAGCGCCTGCGCGACACGCTTGGCAACCAGCTGGTCAGCGAGCTTCTGGTCAAGAATATCGCGCGCAAGGGATACATGCTGTCGATCGACAAGGACGTGATCAGGATGATCTGACCCCCGCAGCGTTCTGCCGGACCATCTTGAGATACGAAATCAACGGTGGCACCAGCAGCAGTGCGATGATCACCCACATCACCTTGGCGATGTTGCTTTCAAAGAATATCCAGGGCGAGCCCTTGCCGATGATCATGCCCTGCGTGAACCCGCCCTCGGCAATCGGTCCGAGGATCAGCCCGAGGATCAGCGCCTCCAGCGAATAGCCGAGCTTTTTCAGGATCAGGCCGAACAGGGCAAATCCGATCATCAGGTAGACATCGAACACTGCGTTGTTCAGGGCGTAGGACCCGAGCACGGCAAAGGCACTGACGACCGGCACCATGATCGCCGGCGGGATCAGCGCAATGCGCGCAAGGTAAGGGGCAAATGTCAGCCCGACGATCAGGAACACGCCGTTGGCCACGAAAAGCGACAGGATGAACGGATAGGTCCGATTGGCGTATTCCGTGAACAGGTCGGGCCCCGGGATCATCCCGTGGATGATGAACGCCCCCATAAGCGCGGCCGCGACCGAGTTGCCCGGGATGCCCAAGGTCAGGGTCGGCACCAACGATCCACCCACGCAGCCGTTGTTCCCGGCTTCAGCGGCGGCTATCCCTTCCGGGTTTCCCTTGCCGAACAGCTCTTTCATTTTCGAGATGCGCTTGGAGAAGTTGTAGGAAATGAACGCGGCAATCGTCGCCCCCTCTCCCGGCAGAATGCCAATGACGGTGCCGGTGCCCGACCCCAGTGCAATGTGTTTGGCGATCCCCCTGGGCATCGGTTCGCTCTTTTGGGTCTTGTCCAGCGCCGAGGTGTCGATGCTTTTCTGCCGCATCCCGGCAAGCTCAAGCATCTGGATCATCGAAAACAGGCCGATCAGGGCGGGCATGAAGTCTATCCCGTCGATCAGTTCGATCATGCCCATGGTGTAGCGCAGGCTGCCCGACATGTCGTCGGTGCCGATCACCGCGATGATCATGCCCAGCAGGCCGGCGATCAGCGCCTTGATCAACGAAGAATTTTCGTCGGCAATCGAGATGATCCCGGCCAGGCCCATCAGCGCCAGCAAAAAGGTCTCGGCCGGCCCGAACGCCAGGGCCTGTCGCGCCAGGAGCGGTGCGAAAAGCAGCAGGATCAGCGTCGAGAACGTGCCGCCCACATAGGACGCCGTGACCGACACCTTCAGCGCAAGCCCGGCGCGGCCCTGCTGACTCATCGGGTAGCCTTCAATGGCGGTGGCCACAGCCGCCGGCGTGCCCGGCGTGTTCAGCAAGATCGCCGGGATGGAGCCACCATACATCGCCCCGCAATAGATCCCGCCCAAGAGCATCAGGCCGGCCGTCGGGTCCATCGTATAGGTGAACGGCACCAGAAGCCCCACGGCCATCGTGGCGGTCAGACCGGGCATTCCTCCGATTGCAACGCCGGCCACCGTGCCGATGGCGATGGTGAGCAGCGAGGAAAGGGAAAAGACAATTGCGAGATATTCGAACATGGTTTGCCGCCGTCAAAAATTGAAGCCGGGCAGATTGACCGACAGGATCTGGATGAAAACGATGTAGACAAAGGCAAGCACGCCCAGCGTTGTAAGGCCGATCGCCAAATAGTTGCGAAACCCGAGCAGCACCGCGACCACCGGGATGAAGATCGCCGCAGGAATGAAAAACCCGAGGGTTTCGAACACCATTGCAAAGATCACCAGCGCCACCAGCAAACCGATGAAACGAGGCCAGTGCGTGGTCACAATGAGCTTGTCGAGGCTTCTGTCCCTGAGCAGGCTATAGGCCAGTTGTCCGCTTGACAGAACGCCGATGAATACCGCCAGAAACCGGACGTATTTTGCCGATGTCGTCCTGGCGATGCCCGTGAAGTTGGCCGCGCTGCCATAAAGCAGCACGGCCATCAGAATGATGATCGCCAGAACAATGCGATCAACCGAGCGCTTGGTCATTACCAGGGCGCTTGGTCATAGACGGCCTGGGTCTCGGCCTGAAGTCCTTCAAGATAGGCCAGGTATTCAGGCCCGCTCATGGGCAGCAGGAAAATCGAGCCGGTCATGGCATTGTCCTTGAACTCGTCGCTGGCCATGACTTCGGCCAGCATCGTGTCAAGTTGCTCCTGAATTGCCGGATCAATGCCGGCCGGTGCCACGAAACCGCGCGTTGCGCGCATGAACACGTCAAAACCCTGTTCCTGGGCCGTTGGCATGTCGGGCAGATGGCTGTCGCGCTCTTCGGTAAGCAAGGCAATGATGCGCGCGTCACCCGCGGCATGTTGCTTGATCATCTGCGAAAGGTTCATGAAAGCCGCATCCACATGGCCACCCAGAATGGCGGCCTTCTGCTCGGTCGAGCCTTTGGTCGGCAACAGGTTGAACTCAACCCCGGCTTTCGACTCGAACGACTTCGCGGCAAGGAAGTCATCCGACCCGATGCCATTCACGGCAACCGTCAGCGCATCGGCCTTGGCCGCATCCGCGAGGTCCTGCATGTTCATGATCGCGCTGTCCTTGGGAACCACGACGATTGCCGGATCCTGGGCGGTGTTGCCCATGACGTGAAAACTGTCGAGCGTATAGCCGGCCCGGCCCGAGACGATATGCGCAACCAGCTGCGGTGTGAACACAAGACCGATGGTATAGCCATCCGGCTTGGCGCGGGCGATGGCTTCAAACCCCTTCTGGCCGCCAGACCCGGGGATGTTGTTGATGACAAATTCGAACCCGTCATAGTTCTTTTCGGCAATCTCGGTGAACATACGGGCCGTCCGGTCCGTCGACCCACCGGCCTTGGACGGCACGATGATCGTGATGGATTGTGTTGGATACTCGGCGGCAACCGCGCCGACGGCCAAGCCAAGCGACATGATCGCGCCGGCCAGAAATGTTCTCTTGAGCATTTTGATCTCCCTTTGTGCGCCCATTGTCTGGCGCTTTGAATTTCACAGTGTAGCCAGATTGTCGGTCATATTTCAACTGGACCGGGCCGAAAGGCCCCTATATCCGCTCACACCCGCAGGAAAAGGCGGCCGGAAATCGCAAACCGGATGCACATGTGCACACGCTACGGGCGCAAACAGACACCCCGAGGGGATCAGGTGGAATGGCGGCCCCGATAGGAGTCGAACCTATGACCTACCGCTTAGGAGGCGGTTGCTCTATCCTCTGAGCTACGGAGCCGATGGCGCCGTGTTTAGACAGCTTCTCGCCGCCTTTCAACCACGCCGGCTGCCTCATATGGCCGGAAGGATGTAATCGGGCGTGATCCCCGACCGCGCGATCATTTCCTGCGGGGCAAGCCCGTCAAGCGAGCCCTGGCCGGTAACAAGGGCGGTTTTCAGCCCCGCAGACGCGCCGCCCAGAATGTCGGTCTGCAATGTGTCGCCCACCATCAGGATGCGCGATTTCGGAATGCTCCGCGGCAGCCGCCCAAGCGCCGCTTCGAAAATCGCCCCGAATGGCTTGCCGAAAAACTCCGGCTCTATCCCGGTGGCATCCGCCAGCCGATGTGCAAAATCGCCGATCTGGCGCGACAGCCCGTTTTCTCTCGGGGCCACGATATCGGGGTTGGCAACCAGCACCGGGCGCGGGTGTCGGGCAAGCGATGCTTCCAGCAGCGCCTGGCGCGCATCGTTCCATTCGGCGGAACTGAAACACAGGATCGCCTCGGCGTCGTCATGGGCCGCGCGGTCGTCGCCAAGGAACTCTGCCGTCAGGTCTTCCAAGTCTTCCAGACCGAAACGGCGGATGGCCAGCAAGCCGTATTTGCACTTTGGGCGGCCCGCAAGCGCCGCAAGCATGACCTCGCGCGAACACAGGATGTCATCCGGCGCCAGATCATACCCGAGATCCTGCCATAGCCGGTGCAGGG
>JALSJL010000047.1 GCA_026989405.1 Marinosulfonomonas sp.
TCAGCGTCGTCTTGCCGTGGTCAACATGGCCGATCGTGCCGATGTTCACGTGCGGCTTGTTACGTTCAAACTTTTCCTTTGCCATGATGGCCTCCTCTTATCTCGTGATCGCGTTGGATTTACGCGTATTTCGCCTGGATTTCTTCGCTGATGCTCTGCGGCACCGGTTCGTAATGGTCGAACAGCATGGTGAAGTTCGCCCGGCCCGATGACATGGAGCGCAGGGTGTTGATGTAGCCGAACATGTTGGCCAGCGGCACGAAGGCGTTGATGACGATCGCGTTGCCGCGTGTCTCCTGCCCCTGCACCTGGCCGCGACGCGATGTCAGGTCGCCGATGATGTTGCCGGTGTATTCCTCGGGCGTCACAACCTCGACCTTCATGATCGGCTCCAGCAGCTTGGCGCCGGCCAGTTTCAGACCTTCGCGCATGCACATGCGGCCTGCGATTTCAAAGGCCAGGACCGAACTGTCGACATCGTGATACTTGCCGTCGATCAGCGCGACCTTGAAGTCGATGACCGGGAAGCCGGCAAGCGGGCCGCTGTCCATGACGGACTTGATGCCCTTTTCGACGCCGGGGATGTATTCCTTCGGAATGGCGCCGCCAACGATACGGCTTTCGAAGCTGTAGCCTTCGCCCGGCTCGGTGGGCGCGATTTCCATCTTGACCTCGGCGAACTGGCCCGAACCACCCGACTGTTTCTTGTGGGTGTAGGTATGCTCGATCATCTTCGAGATGGTCTCGCGATAGGCGACCTGCGGCTGGCCGATGTTGGCCTCGACCTTGAACTCGCGCTTGAGGCGGTCGATCAGGATGTCGAGGTGAAGCTCGCCCATGCCCTTCATGATGGTCTGGCCGCTTTCAAAGTCGGTTTCGACGCGGAAGGACGGGTCTTCGGCCGCGAGGCGCGCAAGGCCTGCCGACATCTTTTCCTGGTCGGCCTTGGTCTTGGGTTCCACGGCAATCTCGATCACCGGATCCGGGAAATTCATGGTTTCCAGGATCACCGGATCGTTGACCGCACACAGCGTGTCGCCGGTGGTGGTGTCCTTGAGACCGGCAAGCGCGATGATGTCGCCGGCAAAGGCTTCGTCGATCTCTTCGCGGTTGTTGGAGTGCATCATCATCATCCGGCCGATGCGCTCTTTCTTGCCCTTGGTCGAGTTCAGGATGCTGTCGCCCTTCTTGAGCGTGCCCGAATAGATACGCGTGAAGGTGAGCGAGCCGACGAACGGGTCGTTCATGATCTTGAACGCCAGCGCCGAGAACGGCATGTTGTCGTCCGCGCGGCGCGGAATGATGCGTTCCTCGTTTTCGTCGCCCGGCTTGAAGCCCATGTAGTCGACCACGTCCAGCGGGCTGGGCAGATAGTCGATCACGGCGTTCAGGAGCGGCTGCACGCCCTTGTTCTTGAAGGCCGAGCCGGCAAGAACAGGCACGAATTTCATGTCGATGGTGCCCTTGCGGATCAGCTTGCGCAGGGTCTCCACGTCGGGCTCTTCGCCTTCGAGGTAGGCCATCATCGCGTCGTCGTCCATTTCGACGGCGTTCTCGATCAGCTTGCCGCGCCATTCTTCGGCCTGTGCTTTCAGGCTGTCGCGGATCGGGCGCTTTTCCCAGGTGGCGCCCAGGTCTTCGCCGGCCCAGACCCATTCTTCCATGGTGATCAGGTCAACGATGCCTTCCAGCTCGGTTTCCGCCCCGATCGGGATCTGAACCGGGGCCGGCGTCGCGCCGGTGCGGTCCTGGATCATGTGGACGCAGTTGAAAAAGTCGGCGCCGATCTTGTCCATCTTGTTGACGAACACGATGCGCGGCACCTTGTAACGGTCGGCCTGGCGCCAGACGGTTTCGGTCTGCGGCTCGACACCGGCGTTGGCGTCCAGCACGGCAACCGCGCCGTCGAGCACCGCGAGCGACCG
Source organism: Marinosulfonomonas sp. (assembly GCA_026989405.1). GTDB lineage: Bacteria > Pseudomonadota > Alphaproteobacteria > Rhodobacterales > Rhodobacteraceae > JAJRUE01. Next base: position 1,926 of record JALSJL010000047.1, read on the forward strand.
CTCGACCTCGATGGTGAAGTCGACGTGGCCGGGGGTGTCGATGATGTTCAGGCGGTGCTTTTCGGATTCGGCTGTCGTGCCGTCCTCCGTGCGCTCCCAGAAGGTGGTGGTGGCCGCCGAGGTGATGGTGATGCCACGCTCCTGCTCCTGCTCCATCCAGTCCATCGTCGCGGCGCCGTCGTGCACCTCGCCGATGTTGTGCGACTTGCCGGTGTAATACAGGATCCGCTCGGTCACGGTGGTCTTGCCCGCGTCGATGTGGGCCATGATACCGAAGTTGCGGTATCGCTCGAGTGGGTATTCGCGTGCCATCAGACTAGCCTCGGTTCTTTCTTACCAGCGGTAATGGCTGAACGCTTTGTTCGCGTCGGCCATCTTGTGGGTATCTTCACGTTTCTTCACGGCGCTTCCGCGGCCGTTCACGGCATCGACCAGCTCACCGGCCAGACGCTCTTCCATGGTCTTTTCGTTGCGCGAACGCGACGCCGAGATCAGCCAGCGGATCGCCAGCGCGTCGCGACGCTCGGGGCGCACTTCGACGGGCACCTGGTAGGTGGCGCCACCAACCCGGCGCGAGCGAACCTCGACCGACGGCTTGATGTTGTCGAGCGCTTCGTGGAACACTTCCACGGGCGCGCGCTTGAGCTTTTCCTCAACCCGGTCAAAGGCATTGTAGACAATGCTTTCGGCGACGGATTTCTTGCCGTCGATCATCAGGTTGTTCATGAACTTGGTCAGCATGCGGTCGCCAAACTTGGCGTCGGGCAGGACTTCGCGCTTTTCGGCGGCGTGACGGCGGGACATATCGTATTCCTCTTACTTCGGACGCTTGGCGCCGTATTTCGAACGACGCTGGCGGCGGTCTTTCACGCCCTGGGTGTCAAGGACACCGCGCAGGATGTGATAGCGCACGCCGGGAAGGTCTTTGACCCGGCCGCCACGGATCAGGACCACCGAGTGTTCCTGAAGGTTGTGGCTTTCACCGGGGATGTAGCTGATCACCTCGAAACCGTTGGTCAGGCGCACCTTGGCAACCTTGCGCATGGCCGAGTTCGGCTTCTTTGGCGTCGTCGTGTAGACGCGCGTGCAGACGCCGCGTTTTTGCGGGCAGCTCTCCAGGTGCAGCGACTTGGAGCGTTTCACTTTGGGCCGCCGCGGTTTGCGGATCAGCTGTTGGATCGTTGGCATTGGGTCTCGTCCCCGTGTTGCAACCAGTTCAAATCTCGGGCGCTTTTGGCGTGCGCAAAACGCAAAAACCGCATGCTCCCAATACCGGCGGGAACGGTGCGGTGGAGTTTCAGAGGATCGGGGCAACATTAGCCCGGATCATGACCACTTCAATTCTGCAATCGGACCCTTCGGTTTCCCGGCAAGCCCAAGTGGGCGCGGTATAGGAAGAGTCGTCTGCACTGTCAACAGCCAAACGCCAGATCGGCCCGTCTTGCGGGGAACATCGGGGCCGCGACACCTGCTGCACGCCCGCTGCCGCCGCGTCAGGGTTTCGCCATGGCGCGAAATTCCTATGATCGGGGCAACCGCCTCAGGAGCCGCCAGATGGACACAGTCGATATCCATGCCACGCTCAGCCCGAAGGAACGGGCCTGGAAAACCCGGTTTGCGATGCTGTGGGGGCACCTGGCGATACGCGTCATCGTGCTGGCCATCGCGCTGACGGCCCTGTTTCTTGCCGCGCGCTGGCAACCGGTCTTCTGGCTGTTGATCCCGGCAGGCATCCTGGGCCAGATGCTCAGCGAATATCTGATCCACCGGTTCATCTTCCACCTGCCGCCGCCCCGAAACCAGTTCTGGTTCAACCTGCTTTACCTGTGCCACTACGGCCACCACGATTTCCCCACCAAGCCGGCCCTGTTTTTCGTGCCGATCTGGTTTGCCCTGCCGATGCTGCTGGCGGGGCTGCTGCTTTACGGCGTTCTCTTTCGGCTGGCCGGTTTTGCCGATGCCTTCGACATGGCGCTGGCCATCGGTGTCATCGGCCATGGCATCGCGTTTCTGGGCTATGAGTGGTATCACATGACCGCCCATATCAATATCCGCAAGTTCGCCCCGGAGCGCCGGGTGACACGGTTGCACAACCTGCACCATTTCAAGGACTACGGCCGAAACTTCCATGTCAGTTTCGGCGGCGAGGTCATCGACAGGACGCTTGGCACGGCGATCTCGGAGAGGGACAGGCAGGCGCTGGAACGCAGGAATTTCATCCGCACAATCGGGCTGGACCCCGGCGATGCGCGCCTGGTCAGGGCGCGGGCGGATTTCGCCGGCAGGATCGGGCTGAGCGAGGCCGAGCAGGTGCAGGCCAGGCGCGGCTCGAAGCTGGGTGCCGGGCCGGATCAGGCCTGAGCGCGGGCCAATCGGCGCTCGCGCATCAGCGTCCAGATACCGGTGGCCACGACAATCGCCGCGCCGGTCATGGTCAGGGCATCGGGCCATTCGCCGAAAACGACCAGCCCCAGCAGCAAGGCCCACAGCAGGCTGGTATAGCGAAACGGCGTGACCGCGGCGATGTCGCCAAGGCGCATGGTCATCACGGAAAACAGGTAGCCGCCGATGATGAAGACCGATGCCCCGGCCAACTGCGCCCAGGCCAGCCGGCTGGGCATCGCCCATTCATCCAGAACCGAGACCACGCCGAAGGACAGGGTAACGCCAAGCGAGGCCAGCAGCGCAACCGTCATGGACGGCACATGAACCGACAGCCGGCGCGCCGCCAGGTCGCGCACCGTGACCGTCAGGACCGCGAGAACGGCATAGACCGAGTATATGCTGAACCCCTCGGCCCCCGGCTGGACGATCAGCAAGACGCCGGCAAAGCCGATCAGGATGGCCACGAGGCGCCGCCAGCCGATGGCTTCGCCCAGAAAGACCGCGCCTGCCAGCGTCACCGTCAACGGCAACGCCTGCAGGATCGCCGTGGCGTTGGCGATCGGCATGTTGAACAGCGCGGTGATGAAGAAATAGGCGGCTGCGATCTCGGCCAGGGTCCGCAGCGCGATCAGGGCCCAATCGCGGCGCGCAATGTCAAAGCGCAACCTGCCGAACCGTCGCGCCAGCAGCACCATCAGAACCGCCGTGGCCACGCCGCGCATGAAGACTGCCTGGGCCAGCGGAATTTCATCCGAAAGCGCCTTCATGCAGGCATCGTTGAAGGTGAAGGCCGCCATCGACGCCATCATGAAAAACGCACCGCGCAGGTTGTCGGATACTGGGGCCATGGAATATTCCTGAAATGGGATCCTCGTCAAAGCCATCCAACATGTGCAGCGAAGCTGCAAGTCAATTTGTGTGGCGCCGCGCGTCGCGCGTCGCAATGCCTCCGGCGGGGATATTTTCACAAAGAAGAAACAGGCTTCTTCTTTTCCCAAATATCCCCCGAGCGGAGCGGAAATCGCCCGAAGGGCTCATAAAAATGCGCCGTCAGGCGCTCAATCTGGTGACGTGTCAAGAAAAAGCCCCGCCATTTCCGGCGGGGCTTTCCGATTTGGTTTCTCGCAAAAAATGCCTATTCGTCGCGGCTTTCGGGCGTGTCGACGATGATGTTGTCAAACTCGTCGCCCCCGACGAAATCATCCACCGGGGCAGCCAGCGCCGCGGCGGCTTCTGCCTGGGCGCGGGCCTCTTCGATCACCGTCTGGTCGCGCTCTTTTGCGATCTTGCGGATCTGCTGGGTCGCGCCACCGGTGCCGGCCGGGATCAGGCGACCGACGATGACGTTTTCCTTCAGGCCGACCAGCTTGTCGCGCTTGCCCTGCACCGAAGCTTCGGTCAGCACCCGCGTGGTTTCCTGGAACGACGCCGCCGAGATGAACGACCGGGTCTGCAACGACGCCTTGGTGATGCCCAGCAGGATCGGCGCGCCCTTGGCCGGGCGCCCGCCCTTGGCCAGCGCCTTTTCGTTGGCGGTATCGAATTCCTGCTTGTCGACATGTTCGCCCTTCAGCAGGGTGGTGTCGCCGCTTTCCTGGATTTCCCATTTCTGCAGCATCTGGCGCACGATCACCTCGATATGCTTGTCGTTGATCT
>JALSJL010000048.1 GCA_026989405.1 Marinosulfonomonas sp.
AACGCCGGGGTAGGCCAGAAACGCCGCCTTGTCTGGAAGGGCGTTTCCGCTCAGGGCAAGTGCGGCGATCGTGAGGGCTGCCACGCCGGAAGGCACAAGCAGAAAGCCAAGCGCGCGCAGCGGATGGCCGATTGTCACGCAGCGCCGGCCGAGATCGGCCAGCCCGGTGCGCCCCTGCAGGAGCCATGTGACCACGATGGCAGCGAATGCCGGACCCAGCAGGCCGGGCAGATGGCTGGCCGAGCCGCCGGGAACCACACGCAGGCCGTGCCACGCCATCCACCCCCACCATGACCAGGAGAACAGGAAGGCCAGGAAAACGAAAAGGAGTTCGGGATGTTTGCGCATGCTCGCATTCTCACATGAAGCCGGGCCCTTGTCCTTGATCCCGGACAAACCCGAATTGTCGTAGACCAGCCGCTATTCGGCGGCGATCCGGATCACGGGTTCCATGCTGGCCAGGTGATCTTCGGAAAGGTGGCATTTGATCTCGTGTCCATCGGCCATGCGCCGCATCGGTGGCACTTCGCGGTCGCACAAGCCACCCGGCACCTGTGATTTCCAGTTGCAGCGGGTCTGGAACGGGCAGCCGGGCGGAGGGTTGACCGCCGACGGAATATCGCCCTCGAGCACGATGTGTTTTTTCTCTACCCGGGTGTCGGCAATCGGCACCGCTGACAGCAGCGCTTCGGTATAGGGGTGGTAGGGGGGCGAAAACACCTGGTCGGTGCTGCCGATCTCGACAACATGGCCCAGATACATCACCAGCACCCGGTCGCTGAGATAGCGCACGATCGACAGGTCGTGGCTGATGAACAGCAGCGTGGTCTTTTCCTTCAGCTGGATTTCCATCAGCAGGTCGGTCACGGCCGCCTGAACGCTGACATCGAGTGCCGAAACCGGCTCATCCGCGACCACGATGCGCGCGTCGCCTGCAAAGGCCCGGGCGATGCCGACGCGCTGTTTCTGGCCGCCCGACAATTGCCGCGGCATGCGATCGGCGAATTCGCGCGGCAGTTTGACCAGGTCGAGCAGCTCCAGCATCCGGTCGCGCCGCGCCCGGTCGCTGTCGCCAATGCCGAAAACCTCCAGCGCGCGGATGATCTGGCGCCCCACCGTCATCGACGGATTGAGCGTGTCGAACGGGTTCTGAAAGACCATCTGGACCGAGGAAATGGTGCCTGTGTCGCGATCTTCGATCGGGACATCCTGAATTTCGCGCCCGAGCAGGACGATCTTGCCGTCGGTCGCGGTTTCCAGCCCCATCAAGACCTTGGCCAGGGTGGATTTTCCGCAGCCCGATTCGCCGACAATGGCCAGGGTTTCGCTTTCACGCGCATCAAAGCTCAGGGATTCATTGGCCTTGACGACTTTCTTGTTGGCCCCGCCAAACAGCGCGTTGGCGGCCACCTCGTAATATTTCCTGAGCCCCTCGATTTTCAGAACGACGTCGCCAATCGGGGCCTTTTGTCGGGTTTCGGCCACGGTGATCGGTGCGTCCCAGTCGATTTCCTGAAACCGCAGGCAGCGGGTGCGATGGCGTTCGTTGCCCGGAACCGGAAACATCGGGATCGTGTCGGCGTCGCAGCGTCCGGCTTCGAAATAGTCGCAGCGCGGGCCGAAATTGCAGCCCGGAGGGCGTTCGTGCGGCAGCGGGAAGTTGCCCGGAATGGCCACGAGAGGGCGCGAGTTCTTGTCGGCGCCGGGCAGCGGGATCGAGCGGAATAGGGCCTGCGTATAGGGGTGGCGCATGTTTTCGAACACGTCGCTGATAGAGCCGGTTTCCACGGCCTCGCCGGAATACATCACGTTGATCCGGTGGCAGGTTTCCAGAATCAGGCCGAGGTTGTGGCTGATGAACAGCATGGAGGTGCCGTATTTGCGACCGAGTTCTTTGACCAGATCAACCACTGCGGCCTCGACGGTCACATCGAGCGCTGTTGTGGGCTCGTCCAGGATCAGCAGGTCGGGTTTGCTCATCAGCGCCATGGCGATGACGATGCGCTGCTGCTGGCCGCCGGAAAGCTGGTGCGGATAGCTTTTCAGGATGCGCTCGGGGTCGGGCAGCTTGACGTCTTCAACGACTTCCAGCGCGCGCGCATAGGCTTCCTGCTTGCTGATGCCTTCATGGATCATCGGCACTTCCATCAGTTGCCGGGCGATCTTCATGGCCGGGTTCAGGCTTGCCATCGGCTCCTGATAGATCATCGCGATTTCCTTGCCGCGTATCTGGCGCAGCTCCTGTTCGCTCATCTTGTTCAGGTCGCGCCCCTTGAACTTGATGGTGCCATCGACGATGCGCCCGTTGACGCCAAGATCCTGCATCACGCCGAGCGCGACCGTGGATTTGCCGCAGCCGCTTTCGCCGACCAGGCCAAGGGCTTCGCCGGGCATGATGCGGGCCGAGAAATCCATGACCGCCGGGATCTCGCGCAGGCGGGTGAAGAAGGAAATCGAGAGGTTGTCGATCTCGAGGATGGGGGTGTCGCTCATCGTTCTGGCCTTTCGCATGCGGCGCGTGCCGGGGGCCGGCCCCCGGACCCCCGGAGTATTTCCGGCAAGATGAAGGGGGATGGTTTCATGTCAGTCCCTCAGGCTTTCTTCGCGCAGCCCGTCGGCGAGCAGGTTGAGGCCGAGCACCAGGCTCATCAGGGCCAGCGCCGGCGGCAGCGCCGGGTGCGGGTAGATCGAAAGCAGCTTGCGCCCGTCATTGATGGTCGAGCCCCAGTCGGGGCTTTCGCTTTCCAGCCCGAGGCCGAAGAAGCCCAGTGTGCCCAGCAAGATGGTGGTGTAGCCGATACGCAGGCAGAAATCGACGATCAGCGGGCCGCGGGCATTGGGCAGGATTTCCCACAGCATGATATACCACGGCCCTTCGCCGCGGGTCTGGGCGGCGGCGACATAGTCGCGGGTGCGGATGTCGAGCACGAGCCCACGCACGATGCGGAAAACCGTGGGGGAATTCACAAAGACGACAGAGACAAACACCACGAGCAGGTTGCCCGGCACGTCGAACAGATCAAGCCAGGCAGGCAGGAACGAGATGACCGACCCCTGCTCGTTGATCAGGGACAGGTAGAGCACAAGGCCCACCAGCAGGGCGCCCCCGACATACAGGTTTCGTTTTGCAGTCTGGGTGTGGAAGCGGGAGTTGAGCAGAACCGCTATAAAGATCAGCGGAAAGACGAAGAGAACGACGGCCATGTAGCTGGGAATGCCGGTCTCGACGATTTCGGGGGTGACCAGAAGGTAGAACAGCAAGATCACCGGGAAGGCCAGGACAAGGTTGGATGTGAAGGACAGAACCGTGTCAAGCCGGCCGCCGAAATAGCCGGCGGGCAGCCCCAGCGTGATGCCGACCATGAAGGCGAAAAGCGTGGCGAGCGGCGCGATCTGGATCACGATCCAGCTGCCGGCCACCATGCGAGAGAACACATCGCGCGCCAGGTTGTCGCCGCCAAGCAGGTAGTAGCCCGAGCCATCGGGCAGGGGCGTTCCTGGCAGCTTGTTCTTCATCCCCGATACCTGGCTGAGCGGGTCGTGCTGGATGATCATGTCAAAGGCTGCAAAAATGCCCGTGAACACCCAGAACATCACCAGGGCAAACCCGATCATGCCGATCACGCTGTCAAACAGTTTGCCATACAGGCCGAGCCGGCGCTTGTAGGTGATCGACAGGCCGAAGACGACAACCAGCGCGATCCAGACAGGGCTGAACTGCACAGCCATCCGGATGATGATGCCGCCCCAGGACAGTGGTTCCATGTGCCGGGCTCCCTTACGAAATTCGGATGCGTGGGTTGAGAAGAACGTAGCCGATGTCGGAAATCAGCTGGGTGACCAGCACCACAAAAACCGCGACGACCGAGGCCGCCAGCAGCAGTTCGATGTCGTTGTTGCCGGCGGCTTGCACCAACGTCCAGCCGAAACCCTTGTAATTGAAGAGCGTTTCCACGATCACGACGCCGTTCAGCAGCCATGGAAACTGCAGCATGATCACGGTGAACGGCGCGATCAGCGCGTTACGCAGGGCGTGTTTCAGCACGATGTTGCGAAAGCTCACGCCCTTGAGGCGCGCGGTGCGGATATATTGTGCCGTCATCACCTCGGTCATCGAGGCGCGCGTCATGCGCGCGATATAACCCATGCCGTAGAGTGCAATCGTCAGAACCGGCAGGAAGAAATTGTTGAAATTGGCATCCTCCATTGCGGAAGTGGCCGTGCCCTTGAACCACTTCAGGCCAAAGGCGGACGACGCAAATATCGCAATCAGAATGACGCCGGAAACATATTCCGGTGTGGCGGTCGTGGCGATGGACACCGTGGACAGGAAACGGTCGAGGCGCGAGCCTTCGCGCATACCCGCCAGCACGCCGAGCAACAGTGCCGAGGGCACCATCAGCACCATGACCCAGAACATGAGCTTGCCGGTCAAGGCCAGCCGGCGTGAAATGATCACCCCGGCGTCTTCCTTGAAAACCGTGGAAAAGCCCCAGTCGCCCTGCAGAATGCCGCAGAATTTCCTTGGTGTTTCATCCGGTTTCCGGGGGTCGATGCAGCGGCCGTTGATGACCGCGCCGGTGTCATCCGTGTTGACGTAACCGGGCAGCACCCCCAGCCACTGGCCATATTTGACCGGCAACGGTTGCAGGTAGCCCCGTTTGGCAAGCCAGCTTGTCACCTCGGCATCCGACATGCGTTGCGTGCCCTGAGTCTTGGCCAGCTTTTCAAGGTTCGGGTAGAGATTTGTCAGGAAAAACACGATGAAGGTCAGGCAGATCGCGGTCAGAAGCATGACCCCGATGCGGCGTAGTATGAACAGCCCCATGAACTTCCCCCGTTGCGAACCGTCGCGGATATGCCGCAAGACCTTGCGGCATCCTCAAGACGAAACAGGCCGCCCCGACCCGGGGCGGCCTGTGTTTGTCAGGCTGCGAAACCCAGCTTGTAAAGGTGAATCTCGAATGTCGGGTGCATTTCGGCACCCACCACGCCTTCACGATAATGGCGGTAGAGCGAGCGCCAGTAGGGCTGGATGATGACGCCTTCGTCCTGCATGATCTTTTCGATCTTGGCCATGACCTCGCGGCGAGCATCTGCATTGGCGATCGACAGCGCCTTGTTCAGCAGCGTGTCGAATTCCTCGTTCGCAAACCCGCTTTCGTTCCAGGCTTCGCCAGTGCGATAGGCCAGCGCCAGCACCTGCACGCCGAGCGGGCGCATGTTCCAGTTGGTCGAGCTGAACGGATATTTCGCCCAATCGTTCCAGAACGTAGTACCCGGCAGGATCGTGCGTTTGACCTTGATCCCTGCGTCGCGCAACTGCGCGGCTACCGAGTCAGTCGTGTTCTTGCGCCAGTCGTCATCGATCGAGATCAGGTCATGCTCATAGTCGGCCATGCCGGCTTCTTCCATCAGCGCCTTGGCGCCGGCCGGGTCCACCTTGAGAGGGGGGAGCTTGGCATACTCGGGGTGGATCGGGCCGACATGGTGGTTTTCGGCAACCGTTCCGCGACCGGCGTAACCGAGTTCAAGGCAGACGGCATTGTCGACGGCCATCGCCAGGGCGCGCCGAACGCGCACATCGGAATAGGGTTTCATCCCGTCGACTTCCGCCTGCTGGTTGCCGCGGATAACGATGGTGGCCGCAGTGATTGCCTCGCTTTCGACCCAGCCGATGCCGGTCATCATGTCGACGAAATCGGTCACGGTTTCGTAGAGCATGTCGACTTCCTCGGCCTCGGCGGCGGCAACGAAGGCCGACGGGTCGGTGCCATAGTCGATCATTTCGAAACGGTCGATATAGGCGCCGCCCAGGGCCTCTTTTCCCCACCAGTCATGGTCTTCGTTGCGCACCAGGACGGCCTTGACGCCCACTTCAAGGCTTTCGGGCAGGTAGGGGC
>JALSJL010000049.1 GCA_026989405.1 Marinosulfonomonas sp.
CTGACCATCATCAGCGCCATGTCGCCCACCACCTTGGAACTGGGCGTCACCTTGACGATATCGCCGAACATCCGGTTGGCATCGGCATAGGCCTGGGCGACCTCGTGCCAGCGCTCTTCCAGCCCGAGCGCGCGGGCCTGGGCCTTGAGGTTGGTGAACTGGCCGCCGGGCATCTCGTGCAGATACACTTCGCTGGCCGGCGCCTCGATGCCGCTTTCGAAGGCGGCATACTGGTGGCGCACCGCTTCCCAGTAGTTCGACAGCTCGCGGATGGCGCCGATGTCAAGCCCGGTGTCGCGTTCCGTGTGGCGCAGCGCTTCGACGATCGAGCCCAGACAGGGCTGGCTGGTGCCGCCCGACATGGCGTCCATCGCCGCATCCACCGCATCCACCCCGGCCTCGGCCGCGGCCAGAACCGTGGCCCCGGCGATGCCGGATGTGTCGTGGGTGTGGAAATGGATCGGCAGGCCGACCTCGTCCTTCAGGGCCTTGACCAGAACCCGGGCCTGCGCCGGTTTCAGCAGCCCGGCCATGTCCTTGAGGCCCAGCACATGGGCGCCGGCGGCGCGCAGCTCCTTGCCCATGCCGACATAGTATTTCAGGTCGTATTTCGCCCGGTCCGGGTCGAAGATGTCGCCGGTGTAGCAGATCGTGCCCTCGCAGACCTTGCCGGCCTCGATCACCGCGTCCATCGCCACGCGCATGTTTTCGACCCAGTTCAGGCTGTCGAAAACCCGGAACACATCGACCCCGGTTTTCGCGGCGCGGGCCACGAAGAACTGCACGACGTTGTCGGGATAGTTGGTATAGCCGACGCCGTTGGAGGCGCGCAGCAGCATCTGCGTCATCACGTTCGGCAGGCGCTTGCGAATGTCGCGCAGCCGCTGCCAGGGGCATTCCTGCAGGAAACGGTAGGCCACATCGAAGGTCGCGCCGCCCCAGCATTCAACGGAGAACAGGCCGGGCAGGTTGGCGGAATAGGCCGGGGCGGCCTGGATCAGGTCGATCGAGCGCATGCGTGTCGCCAGCAGCGACTGGTGCCCGTCGCGCATGGTGGTGTCGGTGATCAGCAGCCGCTCTTGCGCCGCCATCCAGTCGGCCACGGCCTGCGGCCCTTTTTCGTCGAGGATCTGCCGCGTGCCGGGGGGCGGCAGGTCGGATATCAGCGCCGGAACGCGCGGCACCCGTGCCTGCGCATGCGGGCGGGGGCGGCCCTCGGTTTCCGGGTGGCCGTTGATGGTGATGTCGGCAAGATAGGTCAGGATCTTGGTGGCCCGGTCGCGCCGCTTGCGGAACTCGAACAGTTCCGGCGTTTCGTCGATGAACCTGGTGGTGTATTCGTTGGCCAGAAAGGTCGGGTGTTTCAGCAGGTTCTCGACGAATGCGATATTGGTCGCCACGCCGCGAATGCGAAATTCGCGCAGCGCCCGGTCCATCCGGTGAATGGCGGCTTCGGGGGTCTGCGCCCAGGCGGTGACCTTTTCCAGCAGGCTGTCGTAGTAGCGGGTGATCACCGCGCCCGAATAGGCGGTGCCGCCGTCCAGGCGTATCCCCATGCCGGTGGCGCCGCGATAGGCGGTGATGCGGCCGTAGTCGGGGATGAAGTTGTTGGTCGGGTCTTCACTGGTGATGCGGCATTGCAGCGCGTGGCCGAACAGTTTCACGTCGGACTGGCCGGGCGTGCCCGTGGCTTCGGCCAGCGTCTTGCCCTCGGTGATCAGGATCTGTGCGGCGACGATGTCGATGCCGGTGACTTCTTCGGTCACGGTATGTTCCACCTGCACCCGCGGGTTGACCTCGATGAAGTAGAATTCGTCGCTGTCCATGTCCATCAGGAACTCGACCGTGCCGGCGCACTGGTAGTTCACATGCTGGCAGATGCGCTTGCCCAGTTCGCAGATGTGGGTGCGTTGTTCCTGCGTCAGGTAGGGCGCCGGGGCGCGTTCGACGACCTTCTGGTTGCGCCGCTGGACCGAACAGTCGCGCTCCCACAGGTGGTAGATCTCGCCGCGCCGGTCGCCGAGGATCTGCACTTCGACATGGCGCGCGCGCTGGATCATCTTTTCCAGGTAGCCCTCGCCGTTGCCGAAGGCCGCCTCGGCCTCGCGCCGGCCTTCCTTGACCATGTCCTCAAGCTGGTCGGGGCCGAGGATCGGGCGCATGCCGCGCCCGCCGCCGCCCCAACTGGCCTTGAGCATCAGCGGGTAGCCGACCGTCTCGGCCTGGCGGGCGATTTCTTCCATGTCGTCGCCCAGCACATCGGTTGCCGGGATCACCGGCACGCCGGCTTCGATGGCGACGCGCCGCGCGCTGGCCTTGTCGCCAAGCGCGCGCATGGTTTCGGCGCGCGGGCCGATGAAGGCGATGCCGGCGGCCTCGCAGGCGTCGACGAAATCGGGGTTTTCGCTGAGCAGGCCGTAGCCCGGGTGGATCGCATCGGCCCCGCTTTGGCGCGCGATGCGGATGATTTCGTCGATGCTGAGATAGGCCGCGACGGGGCCGAGCCCCTCGCCGATGCGATAGGCTTCGTCCGCCTTGAAGCGGTGCAGCGAAAGCTTGTCTTCCTCGGCATAGACCGCGACCGTGCGTTTGCCCAGTTCATTGGCCGCGCGCATCACGCGGATGGCGATCTCGCCACGGTTGGCCACAAGGATTTTCTTGAAGTCCGGCATGCATTTCTCCCGAGCAGTTGGCGCGCTTTTACGCATTTTCTGCACTGCAGTAAACGGGGCTGTGCACAATGGGGTTGCGCCGCGGGCCAGGCCCGCGGCGCGCGGCCTCCGGCGGGGATATTTCGAAAAAAGAAGAAGCCGGGTGTGCTTGCGCGTCGCGTGCCATGTGCAAGCTGGGCCGGCGGGTCAGCCTGGCCGGCCCTGGGCGGCTTCACGGCGCCCGGGTTTTCCGGGGCGCGCGCAAGCCGGTGGGGCGTCAGTTTTCCAGGGCGGCGGCAAGGGCCCGCGGGTCGTCAGCCCCGCCTTGCGCACGCACCGCCTTGTCGATCAGGCGCGCGGCCACATAGGTGCGGGTTGCGGTGGCATCGGGAGGCATGCCGTAGCGGGCGGCATGGCGCGCAGCGAAAGAGCTGTCGCCGCCGCCGAGGAACAGGGAGCGTTCGCGCGCGCCGATGGCGGCCAGCGAAAACGCCCATGTCCCGGGGCCGGTTGGCGGCAGGGTGGCCGGGGCGATGGCGACGACGATCTGTGCTGTGGGCAGGGCCATGCCCGGCGCGATGATTTCCAGTTGCGAATCCAGCCCGCCAAGGTGGCCTTCCGAGGTTTCGTCGGGGTGGCCGTCGCGTTCGGATGAGGCCAGCAGGAAGGCCTGGCGCGCCGCCTGTTGTGCAGCTTCGGGCACGATCAGCACCACGGTGAACTCATGGGCTGCCGCGGCGTTTGCGATGAACAGCGCGGCCAGCATGCCGGCAAGATGTCGGATCATTGGCGGTCTCCATTGCGGTCTGGGGGAGTGTGGCGGGTGAGGGGCCGGCGCACAAGCGCGGTGCCGGCGAAGGTGTTTTCAGGAAAAGGAGGGAACATTTGCCGAACATGCTTTTCCTTCCCGGCCTTGGGCGTTATGGTTGCGCCATGAGCAGTTTCGACGAAAACGAGGCCTTCGAGGCCGCAACTTCCCTTTCGGGCCAGGCGATGGCGGCGCGCGGCGCGCCCTACCTGGAGGGTCTGAATCCAGCGCAGCGCGAGGCGGTGGAACATCTCGACGGGCCGGTGCTGATGCTGGCGGGCGCGGGCACCGGCAAGACCCGCGCCCTGACCACCCGGATTGCGCATCTGCTGCATTCGGGCCGCGCGCGCCCGAACGAAATTCTTGCCGTCACCTTCACCAACAAGGCCGCGCGCGAGATGAAAGAGCGGGTCGGGCACCTGCTGGGCGGAACCGTCGAAGGCATGCCCTGGCTTGGCACCTTTCACGCGATCAGCGTGAAGCTGCTGCGTCGGCACGCGGAACTCGTGGGGCTGAAATCCAATTTCACCATCCTCGACACCGACGATCAGGTGCGCCTGCTGAAACAGCTGATCCAGGCCGCCGGCATCGACGACAAGCGCTGGCCGGCGCGCCAGCTGGCCCATATCATCGACAACTGGAAGAACCGCGCCTGGACGCCCGACAAGGTGCCGGCGGGCGAGGGCGCGGCCTTCAACAATGCCGCCATCGCGCTTTACGCGCAGTATCAGGAGCGGCTGAAGACCGTGAATGCCGCCGATTTCGGCGATCTGCTGCTGCATGTGGTGACGATCCTGCAGAGCCACGACGATATTCTGGAGCAATACCAGCGCTGGTTCCGCTATATCCTGGTGGACGAATACCAGGATACCAACGTCGCCCAGTACCTGTGGCTGCGGCTGTTGGCGGCAGGGCATCGCAACATCTGCTGCGTGGGCGACGACGACCAGTCGATCTACGGCTGGCGCGGGGCCGAGGTGGGCAACATCCTGCGCTTCGAAAAGGATTTCCCCGGCGCCCATGTGGTGCGGCTGGAACAGAACTACCGCTCGACCGGGCATATTCTGGCGGCGGCTTCGGGGGTCATTGCGCAAAACGCCGGGCGGCTGGGCAAGACGCTGTTCACCGAGGGCGACGATGGCGAAAAGATCCGCCTGATCGGCCATTGGGACGGCGAGGAGGAGGCGCGCTGGATCGGCGAGGAAATCGAGGCGATGCAGCGGGGCACGCGCGGGATGGACCCGCTGTCGCTCGACCGGATGGCGATCCTCGTGCGCGCCAGCCACCAGATGCGCGCGTTTGAGGACCGGTTCCTGACCATCGGCCTGCCCTATCGCGTGATCGGCGGCCCACGGTTCTACGAACGCATGGAGATCCGCGACGCCATGGCCTATTTCCGCGTCGCCGTCAGCCCCGACGACGACCTGGCGTTTGAGCGCATCGTCAACACCCCGAAACGCGGGGTCGGTGGCAAGGCGCTGCAGACCATCCAGACGGTGGCGCGCGACAATGGCGTGTCGCTGCTGGACGGCGCGCGCATCGCCGCGGCCGAGGGTATCCTGAAAGGCAAGGCCAGGGGCGAGGTCGCACAACTGACAGCGGCGTTTGACCGCTGGCACGCCCGCGCGCTCGACCCGGCGCAGTCGCATATCGAACTGGCCGAGATGATCCTCGAGGAAAGCGGCTATACCCAGATGTGGGTCAACGACAAGACGCCCGAAGCGCCGGGGCGGCTGGAAAACCTCAAGGAACTGGTCAAGGCGCTGGAGCAGTTCGACAACCTGCAAGGCTTCCTCGAACATGTCGCGCTGATCATGGACAACGAAAGCGACGATGGCGGCGAAAAGGTGTCGATCATGACGCTGCACGGCGCCAAGGGGCTGGAATTTCCCGCCGTGTTTCTGCCGGGCTGGGAAGACGGGCTGTTCCCGTCGCAACGCTCGATGGACGAAAGCGGGCTGAAGGGGCTCGAGGAAGAGCGCCGGCTCGCCTATGTGGGCATCACCCGGGCCGAGGAACTGTGCACCATATCCTTTGCCGCCAACCGGCTGGTCTATGGCCAGTGGCAGTCGCAGCTGCCCTCGCGCTTCATCGACGAGTTGCCGGGCGAACATGTCGAGGTGCTGACCCCGCCGGGGCTTTACGGCGGCGGCTACGGCGCGGCGGGGGGCTCAAACCTGGAAGAGCGCGCAAGCCGCGCCGATGGCTACGATTCCCCCGGCTGGAAGCGGCTGCAATCGCGCCAGAAACAATACGGGATCAGCCAGCCCCGCGAAACACGCGCCACGGTGATCGACCTTGACGCGGTCTCCGCCTTCACCGAGGGCGACCGGGTGTTTCACCAGAAATTCGGCTACGGCCGCATCACGGCGATCGAGG
>JALSJL010000050.1 GCA_026989405.1 Marinosulfonomonas sp.
GTGCTATAGCGAACGTATGAGGTCGTACTCGATATGTATGCAGTTGAAAACGTGTAGCAATAGTTTGGGGAGGATGATGCAAGAAAGCAAGCCTTCGACCATGCTTACTGAAAAAATGCAAGAGTGCGTCGGGATCAGCAGGAATCTTTCGGCAGCTAACAGCAGTGTTATTGGGTGTATGGCAAGGATGAAGTCAAAACCAAGGTTAAGGGATTTCGATGAATATGCCCAGTAGATTTTTGCATGTTTTCGAGGCTGTTCATGTGAAAGGGCAATATTTCGATAGGGCTCGATATTTTCTTGATGGCCCGACACTGTAGGTGGATTGTGATGAGTAAGGCAAGATCGGTATTTTGGGTCGTGATGTCGGTGTCCGTAGGGACGGTGGTGTCTGTTCCTGTATTGATCGGCACAACATGGGCGGCAACGATGCCTTCGTGGAATGCGCCGAAAGTGCAACAATCAGCCGAGCAGCAACAGTTGAAACCGTGGGCTCCGCCGATTCGTGCAGGCAATCGGACGCAGTCCACCGCCACACGCTTCCGTCCAGCAATCCGCAGTCCTTTCCGAACCTGGGAGAAGTTGTGGGCTGTCATCTGGTGGGGCAGCCGGGTAAGCGCGCCGGTGCAGTCTGCGGTTACTGTGCGCAATCAGTCGATTTGCCGAGGCGACATGAACAGACAGATCGGTTCGATTGTGGAGCAGACCGTTCGCGCGATCAATGCCGGCAAGGATGGTGATGCAGCCAAGCTTCTGGCACGCTTCCAGGACAGGCTGATGTGCCTTGATATCAAGAGCATGTGGACGATCGATTTCGTGATGGCCGCCTTCATGGCCAACGCCTCCATGCTGCCGCCCATGCAACGGGATCAGGCCGTGAAAGGGATGCTCAACATCGCACTGCTGGTGTTCGATCAGATTCAGTACACCGGTCGTAGCTACTCCCTGCCGGTATTCTTCTATCACCGCAAGCAGGTGAGCCGAGCGTTGGAAAACTACAGCGGAAAGGAACTCGGGCTCTGGTTCTACGACTACAGCAGCGGTACCATGCGGCGCTATACCTTCGATCGCAAGCAACCGGGGTTCAGCAACGGACTGATGGCGATGATTTCCAGGCCGTCCCGATTTGCCAACGGTGCTTGCTCCATCACGGAAATGGTTGGGCAAGGCTTCAGGTGCAATGGTGTCCCCGGCGGCAAGAGCGGCGGTGGTGGCGGCGCTGGCGCCTCCGCCTCTGCAGGCGGACAACTTTCCTGCATGACCGCGGCGGCATCCATGAGCGGCATGCAAAGGCAGATGAGTTGTATGGCGAGAGCCGGAAGTGGCGGGAATAGTGTCAGTTCGTGGATGGCTCGGGCGAGACCCTCTATCAACATGCGCGGAGTACTGGACGATTTCTGTTCGGGCAGGACGGGGGAGGATCCTGTATCGCCCGTGGATGCAGCCAGCCATGACGAATCCCTGTTCGATACAGCGAAAAAAGCCTGGAACGATTTCACCACCAGTTTGTTTTCCGGGAGTGACAGTAATGCAGGCCAGAGTGGAAACAACCAGAAATCAGGTAGCTCGATGACGGTGGATATGGACTGCGTGGCGAACAGTTGGGGAGAGGAATCTGCAAAATCATGTACGACCATCACACTTGCAAATTTTGACAATGGCTCATCAAGCAACATGCCTGCCGATGGCGGAACGGTGGACGGCACAGGAGGTTGCCGAGCCTCGACTAACGCGATTGCACGAGCCAACCGGTTGTTCAAATGCACGGGGAGCGGTGGCCGCCCCGGTAGCGGCGGGGCCGGCGGGCCACTTGCGGGGCAGAATGCGCCCGGGACGCGCAGCATGCCCGCGCCGGGCTCGGCGGGTGGCGCTGGTGGCATGAGCGGGCTGATGGCCTGCGCCGTGCAGGGCGGATCGCTCGTGCGCACTAGCATGAACGATCGCAGGTGCAGCCAGTCCATGTGTACCCCCGGCCAGAGTTGCAGTTGCAACGGAGGTGGCGGAAGCGCACCGGCCGAGGTGCGGCAGCAGATACAGCGCACCATATTCAGCCCGAACCGGTCAAATATCGGCGCCCGCGACCCCCGCCCCGATTCGGATGTCGGCGGCGCGCCACGCTTTGGCGGCGCCGGTGACCCTGCTACGAATCCCTTCGGTGGCAAGAGCCCGGGCGGAGGTCGATGATGATGATGAATAGATAACAGCTTGAAATGAAAGAGGGAGTTGTGATGATAGAGAAGAAGTGGGGATTACGAAAAAGATCTTGCGGGACTGAGAGAAGCATTTTGGGCAGGTCGATCATCGCTTTATTGATGATGGTGGCGGCGGTGTTCCTTGCTCCCGGCCAATCTCCCGCCGGGCCGGGTGGAACGAAATTGAACGTTCCCCTGGTGGCGCCGGGGCCTGGCTCTGTGACATCGGTGTATGAGAAGTGGACCGGAATATGTCGAGGAGCTTTGGTGGAGAATGGAGTGCTCAGCTGCACAGATCCAACTCATCACTCATGAGGGAACACTCCAGCAGGGTACGGTTACATATAAGGTAACAAACGGGAAAGGAAAAGAGGTCACCAAGAAATGGACCGGAACCTACGGCAAGAAGGGGAACAGGATCGTGTTGTGTTTCGGAGGCGATACCAGGCAGCCAAGTAGCACGGTCACAAGGCAGGCGGGGAAAAACCTGGATCCACGAACGGCCGAGCAGTAACCAGTCGTGATCGATCCGGTCGTCGAATGCTTCATCTCAGCGATATGCAAGCAGCATCAGACGACCTATTTGATGGCAAGGCTCGGACCAATCATGGCAATACCCCCTTTGGAAATCCCATATAAGGGCAGGAGCGAGGAGTAAACCGGTGTTGACCTGGTTGGTTCGATTCCCTCACCACGCTTCTCTTCCTGGAGGAACGAAATTGATGCAATGACTGGGTTATCAATGGGAGTGGAAGCTCGATGCATGAAAGAAAAAGACTATGGATGATCGTTCCTGCCGTCCTTGCCTGCTGGCAGCCCGCGAAGGCGGTTACTGCCCGCCAGTACCTGAAAATCAAAGCGTGGCAATGCACGATCGAGGCCTCTGAAGAGGGAGATTCAGGCCACGACCGGTCCGACCGGAATGACGCATGACCCGCAACGGCAGTTCTTCCAGGCGCTCGGTGAGACGGGGACGAATATCGAGAATCCGGGAGGCATTACGGATACCTATCGTGAAACGATTCAGCAGACCATCAAGGGCCGCATACGCCTGCACCACGTGTATGACGGCGGCCCGGACGGCATCCAGATCGCCGGTTGGAACAACGGCACCGCCGAGGCGATCCTGAAACAGACCTTCGAGGGCACGGAGCAGCGCAAGAGTATCTTGCGGGAAAAGACGACGACCTATGACGGTCCTGCTGCCTTCGAAGGCGACGAATACGAGCCATCCTTCCAGATATGGATATATCCCGACGAGGAAGTCTATTCGATCGAGTACCGCCTGGCGCCTGTGCGTGCCCTGAAAGTGGAGCGCTGCCGCATGGAGAAAGGCATGGAGGACGACAGGAAGAGGCTGGAGCATGTCACTGACGCGGATATACCCCTCGGCGGCTTTTTCAGCGGACTGACTCGCGTCGCCTGTGCCACAGAGAAACGATCCAAGGTCGATATCGATGGCGGAGCGATGAGCGGCATGGTGGTGAACGAGCCCTTGCCTGAAAAGAGGCTCGTGCTTGAAGGCGAAGGGGAGAGCCAGTTCGCAGACATGAAGGGTGTAAAAATGCGCTGGTCCTGCAGACCGGAATAACATAAGACTAGGGAGGAACACCGAATGCAGTGGAAAATAACGACAATGGCGGTCCTCGCGGCGGCAATAACTGCAATGCACAACGAGCGGGCTGAAGCCGGATGCAACATCAATATCACCGCGAGAAACAGTGGTCATGAGAAGGTGTTCTTTGATCCGTTCGAGGCGAAGGTCAAAATCAAAATGGGCACATGGAAGAGGATATTCATGGGCATCTCATCTCCGGCGGAGTTGGCGATCGCGCCGGGAAGCCATTTTTCCTATGTATACAAGGCTTTTTTCGGCTGCAAGAAGAAGAGGCGGTATAAGTTTGTGATCCGCTCATACAACGAGACAACCAAAACCTCCTGCCCGGGATCGTTCTATATCCCGGGACCGACGACGTTTACAACCTCCAACAATATAGACCTGGGGGATCTTTCCCGATTTCGCTGTACCGACGCAAGCCCGGGGGGCAGTGAGCCCACCCGCAGTTCATATGAGGGAGGGATGTCGGGTTGGGTTACGGAGAACGAGCAAGGCCGGATCGATATTTCTTACTCACCAAGGTCGCTTTCCTACCGCGTGAACCGGGATGGACGCATATCGGGAGGGGGAACGCTCACGATTAAGGTGTCAAGGCGGGTCATGGCGCGGGGATGCAGGAAGGTCAGGGAAATCACCGCGAGCACGCAACGGTCCATGCCGATGACAGGCTCGCTGTGGAGCGGATTTGGAAAGGTGGATATCAGTCCAGCCGAATGTAATTTTGCTGACAAGATTATCTCTGGGAAGCCTTCTTGGGGCAATGTTCTGGGAGACAGTCCGTTCAAGGAGGTATGCAACGTTCCGGACAGCAGGCACCCTGACAGGGTGTTTCGAGACGGCACGTCTCATTCACTCGATTTGCAGTTCTACGTCACGTTCTTCGTCGCGTCCGGGGAATTGCTGGGGCAATTTGACCGCGAAGTAAAAATACCCGTGGATGTCACCTGTGGTTCTGCTTCCGCTTCCGGCCGGGACACGCCCGTATTTCGCGCGGAGTCTGTGCAACCGACAGCGACCCTGGCGGGGGGGCGTGGAAATGCAATGTGCGACCTTTCCGGCAGTTGGCGCTTGCGCAATACCCGGAACAATGATGTCTCGCTGTTGATATGGAAAATCAGGCGCCTGACCAACGAAGGTAGTGCCGATAAACGGAACTACGAGGTGATGCGCTACAAGGACGGCAGGCGCTTCTCGCCTCCGGCCTCCGGGCGTCTCTACCAGTCCGCTGGCGAGGCGCTGCTCTTTTACGACACACCGGCGAGCATGTCGCGCTACAACGTGTCGCGCATCCTGTCGCTGCGCAGACTCACGATACAGCCGGGCTGCAATGCCATGAAGCAGTTGCAGATTTTTTCCAGCCTGAGTGGTTCAAACGCAGGAACGTTCATGAGTTTTGAGCGGATTCGGACCGGCGCGAATCCCGCCGTCAGAAATCCCGTGGGCAAACCTGTGATCAAAGGACAGCAGCCGGTCTGGCAGCAAAACGGGAAACCCGGGATTCCAGACAACAGGCGTCAGGAGATCGAACGCTGGGATCGCCTGCGCGGGAGGTGACGCGTGATTAGTGGTGATGGGCAATGATGAGAATGTCAGGGAAGGATACCGGAGTATTGAAAACAAGCCGGGTATTGATCGCTTTCGGGAACTTTCCCTTTCTGGCCGGAGGTGCGATCGCGGGACCAGTCTCGCAGAAGAACACGAAGCCGGTCTGGGGCGGCCCGTTGGCCAAGACGCCCAAGACGCCGGTATTTGTGCCCCGCCAGGGGAAATCCGAGAGTAAGAAGGCTGCGGCAACGGCGGCTGGGGGAGTGGAACTCGTTCAGTGCGTCGGGACGAACAGCGGGTTTTCACTTTGATATCCGTGTGGAAGTCGAAAGATCACAATAAACCTGACAGTTGCATAAATTTGGCACCATTCCCTGCTGAAACAGCCTATATGCAGGACGAAATGCAGTGTGCGCCGCGATTACCGGATTTCACTACATGTAAAATCCAAAAACGGTCAGATACGTAGCCC
>JALSJL010000051.1 GCA_026989405.1 Marinosulfonomonas sp.
TCAGCCTTGGCGCCAAGCGGAAGGGCGACGGTGGTTTCCACCTCTTTGCCGGTTCGGAAGTCCTCACCCCGCAGGCGCACCCGCAGCGTGGCATCATCAGGGGCATCGGTTGCGATCTGAATGATTTGCGCCGGGTCGATCCTGTCATAAGGATCAGCAATCTTGTTCAACCAGAAGCCAGGGTTGAACAGGGTGAAGGCGATCAACAGCAATGCCAGGCTTTCCCATACTCGGGATTTCGTGAGAAACCAGTTCTGCGTGGCTGCCGCAAAGAGCAACATGGCAATCACTGCGACAATGAAGACGAACACCGCTTTCAATGGCGTCACGTCGATCAACAACAATTCGGTGTTGAAGATGAACAGGAATGGCAGGATTGCCGTGCGCACGTCATAGCTGAAGCCGATGATGCCGGTCTTGATCGGGTCACCCTTGGAAATCGCGGCCGCGGCAAAGGCCGCAAGGCCCACGGGGGGCGTATCATCGGCGAGGATGCCGAAGTAGAACACGAACATGTGGACTGCGATCAACGGCACGATCAGGCCTGACTTGGCGCCAACCGCGATGATCACCGGCGCCATCAGCGAGGTGATGACGATGTAGGTTGCCGTTGTCGGCAGGCCCATGCCGAGGATCAGTGAGAAAAGGCCCACGAAGATCAGCATCAACAGAAGGTTGCCACCCGAGATTGCCTCGATGAATTCGCCGATGACCTGGTGCGCGCCGGTCAATGACACGGTGCCGACGATGATGCCGGCGGTGCCGGTGGCGACCGCGATACCGATCATGTTGCGCGAGCCGGCGATCATGCCGTCGATCAGTTCGTCCCATCCGGCCTTGAACCTTGCTCCAGCCGCGCTTTCGCCGCGGAAGAACGCCTTGAGCGGGTGCTGGGTCAGCATCACGAACATCATCGCGAAGGTCGCCCAGAAGGCCGAAAGGCCAGGTGATTTTCGTTCGATCATCAGGTTCCAGATCAGCACGATAACCGGAAGGGCAAAATATGCGCCGGTCTTGGCGACGGGGCCGGGTTCGGGCAGTTCGGTGAACGGTGCGTTCGGATCGTCCACCGTCAGATCCGGGTAGTTCGACGCCCATTTGAGCATTGCCAGATAGGCGATCAGAAACAGGACCATCATGCCGATCATGGAATACTCGCCCAACACCGGTTTCAGCCAACCAAGGCCGTAGTAAACCGCAAGGCTGAGAGCGCAGAATACGATGACGCCAAACAGGAAGCTGATCATCTTCTGGGTCATCGTGCGGGCAACGCCTTTGCGTGGCAGGCCCTCAAGGCCCATCTTGGCCGCTTCCAGATGCACGATATAGACCAGCGCGATGTAGGAAATGATGGCGGGCAAAAACGCGTTCTTCACCACTTCAAGGTAAGAGATGCCAACATATTCCACCATCAGGAAGGCGGCGGCCCCCATGACAGGCGGCGTAAGCTGGCCATTGGTCGAGGATGCAACCTCGACCGCGCCCGCCTTTTCAGCCGAGAAGCCGACACGTTTCATCAGCGGGATGGTGAATGTGCCGGTGGTCACCGTATTGGCGATGGATGAGCCCGAGATCAGGCCGGTTGCCGCAGAGGCGACAACGGCCGCCTTGGCCGGGCCGCCCTTGAGGTGCCCCATGAGCGCGAAGGCGAGCTTGATGAAGTAGTTTCCCGCACCCGCCTTTTCGAGCAGCGAGCCGAAGAGAACGAACAGGAAAACCATGGAGGCCGAAACCCCGAGCGCGAGGCCGAAGACGCCTTCGGTCTGCATCCAGAAGTGCCACATGGCCTTTCCGAAGCTTGCGCCTTTCCACTGCATGGCATCGGGGATGAACTCCCGGTCGCCATAAAAGACGTAGACAAGAAAGACCGAGGCGACGATGACCATCGGCAGGCCAAGCGCCCGGAACGTGGCGATCAGAACAACCGTGAGGCCGACTGCGGATGCAATCAGGTCGCCGGTGGTTGGCAGGCCCGAGCGCACGGCGATGGCGCTGGAATTGACGATCAGGTAAAGCGTGGCCGTCACGCCGGCCAACGCCAGTATCCAGTCATACCAGGGGATGTAATTTCGGGGCGATGACTTGAACAGCGGAAAGGCCACGGTGGCCATGACAAGACCGAAGGCAAGGTGAATGACTCGTTCGGTGTCCGAGGTTACATAGATCCAGTTCAACCCGGTTTTTTGTGCAATGATCGCGGGCAGGGGCGAGGCGTTGAATACTTGCAGGATCGCCCAGATCAGGGCGGTGCCCGCAATGAATTTTCCTTGCCAGCCGTCGGGGTTGCGTGCGCCTACGTCCAAATCGGCGGCGAAGGCTTCCACGTCTTCCGGGACTGCCGAGCTTTTGCCCAGGTTATCTGTCATTCTTACTCTCCCTGTCCTGATCTGTTTCGCATCAGGTTGAACTTGTCTGGTTCATTCCCGGGCCTCTTTGGCGGGCCCCTGAATGCAAGGTGGGGGCCGCAACCCCCACCTTGTCAGTGTCTTAGTCCATCAGGCCCAGTTCCTTGTAGGCCTTGATGGCGCCCGGATGCAGCGGCGCCGAAAGGCTGTCGCGGATCATTTCTTCTGCCTTCAGATTGGCAAATGCCGGGTGCAGTTTGCGGAAGTCATCGAGATTTCCAAGAACCGCCTTGGCGATCTCGTAAACAACCTCGTCAGGCACATCGGCCGAAGTCACGAAAGTTGCGCCGACACCAAAAGTCTGGATGTCGTCCGGGTGGTTCGGATACATGCCGCCGGGGATGACGGCCTTGCGGTAATAGGGGCGCTCGGCCACCAGGGCATCAATTTCCGGGGCCACCGCCGGCACGATTTTCGCGTCGCACGAAGCGATGGTTTCCTGCGTCAGGCCCGAAGGGTGACCCACCAACCAGAAGTATCCATCGATCTTGTCGTCGCAAAGCGCGCCGGCTGTCTCGGACGATTTCATCTTGGCAGCCAGAGCCAGATCGGAACGATCCCACCCGAGCGCTTCCTCGATCACTTCCCAGGTTCCCTGGGTGCCGGACCCATCGTTGCCGATGTTGAAACGCTTGCCCTTGATGTCGGTGATGTTGTCGATTCCGCTGTCGCGACGCACGAGAATGGTCACCGGCTCGGGGTGGACCGAAAAGACCGAGCGTAGTTTCTCGAACGGACCCTGGTCGGCAAATTTCGAGGTGCCGTTGTAGGCGTGATACTGCCAGTCGGACTGGGCAACGCCAAATTCGAGCTCACCGGAACGAATGGTGTTGATGTTGTAGATCGAACCGCCCGTCGACTCGACCGAGCAGCGGATGCCATGTTCCTTGCGGTTCTTGTTGACGAGACGGCAGATCGCGCCGCCGGTCGGGTAATAGACGCCGGTCACGCCGCCGGTCCCGATCGACACGAACTGCTGTTGTGCAGTTGCGGCCTGGGCCGATACGGCAAGTGCCGCTGCGGCTAGGAAATGGGTTATCTTCATGTTTTTCTCCCTGGGTTGTAGTCGGTATTTGAGCTTCCGCATTCACCACGGAAAACCCATGCAAGGTCCGGGCCATTGCGGCCTCGGAACATCCGGTGTTGAGCGCTCTTCAGAATGCTCCGTTATATGCGTCCTTTTCAATCGGGCAGGCCAAAACGGTGAATACCGGTCTGTGCCACGCCTGTTCCAGTTCATTCTGCAACGCTTCGGCCGAAGTGACAAGGGCGCCGTGCCCACCATAAGCCGTTGCAACTGCAACAAAATCTGTACCTTCGAATGAAACACCGTGTTTCTCAAGCTGCATCGCCGCCTGCTTCTTTTCGATCAGGGCCAGGCTGTTATCGACCAAAACGAGAATGACAACGGGCAGTTGCAGGTCGCGGAGGGTGGCGAGTTCTCCGGTTGTCATGTCGAAACCCGCATCCCCCACAACGGCGATGACGGGGGTCTCCGGGGCGGCGCGTTTGTAGCCGATGGCCAGCGGTATCGCGACACCCATCGTGCAGAAGGCGGTCGATTGCAACAGGCGGCGCGGGGCCGGCGCATGCCACATCTGGCTGAGCAGGATGCGATGGGCGCCGCTGTCAACGGTGGTCACGGCACCTTCGGGCAGGGCATCTTGCAGGGCCAGGAACAGGGCCTGCGGCCCCCATGCGTCAGGTGGCGAGAACGCCTTGGCAAGCTGGCGTCGTGCAGCGTCGATTTCACCGTCCGGCCAAGGGTCGGCAAGCGGGCCGTCCAGCCCGGCAAAAAGCGCGCCGACAGCCTGCGCCACGTCGCCGACAAACCTGATGGCGCTGCCGTGCATGCCGTGTTCCGTCGGTGTGTGGGTCAGTTCGATGGCGACCCCGGCCTTCCACGGGCGTATCCAGCCCGAGCGCATTTCAATCGGGTCGTAGCCCACAAGGATCACGCAGTCGGATTGCGCCAGAAGCGGCAGGATCGTCTTGTCCGACAGTGGCGAAAGGCCGTGGCCGCCAAGGCAAAGCGGATGGTCTTCCGGCAGGATGCCCTTGGCCTTGTAGGTGGTGACCAACGGGATGGAATGGGTTTCGCAAACTGTGCGCAACGCATCCCCCGCGTCGTGCAACAGGGCACCGATGCCGGCCAGAATGATCGGGCGCCGTGAAGCCTTGAGGCGATCGATCGCGTCCCGGCGGTCGCTTTCGTCGCCCCACTGCCCGCGAGAGCGCACGCGCGCCGGGGACGCAAGTGTGGGCGCTTCGGTCTTGGCCAGCGTGTCGGGCAGGTCAATGTGCACCGGGCCGGGCGGGTCGGCCAGCGCAATCGACAGCGCCTTTTCGATGACCAGCGACGCGGTGCCCGGGGCCACGCGAAAGCGCGCCTTGGTGATCGGGGCCAGCAGCGCCGACTGGTCGATCACCTGGTGGGTGAACTGTTCGGCATTGGCATCGGCGATGCAGCCGGAGAGCACGATCAGCGGCACTTGTTCCTGAAAGGCATTGGCGATGGAATTGACGCCGTTCGCCAGGCCCGGGCCGATGGTGGTGAGCAGCACACCGGGTGCACCGGTGGCATGCCAGCTTCCTTCGGCCATGAAGCCGGCGGCGTTTTCATGCTTGCATAGCGTGAACTCCAGGCCGGCCTCGGCCAGCGCATCAAGCAAGATCAGAACCTCACCTCCGGGCATGCCGAAGACATGGCGGCAGCCGGCACCGGCAAGCCCGCGTGCGATGGCCTGTGCTGCGTTCTGGGTCATGGGGGTGCCCCAGGTTTGGTATAGCCGCCACGGGTTTGCGGGGTTTTCATGCCAAGGATCGAGCCGGCAACCTGCGTGCGCAAGATTTGCGCAGTGCCGCCGCCGATTGTGAACATGCGCGCATCGCGCACCATGCGTTCCAGCGGCAGGTTGCGCGAGTATCCGGCAGAACCATGGATTTGCAGCGCGTCGTTGGTGACCTTGATCGCGGTTTCAGACGCCAGGATCTTGGCCTGCGCGGCTTCGCGCATGTCCGGGAAGCCGTGGCCGGCGTTCAGCGCCGCGTTGTGGATCAACGCGCGCGCCGCGGCCAACCCGATGGACATGTCGGCGAGCATCCATTGCAGGCCCTGGAATTCGGCGATCGGGCGGTCGAATTGCCGGCGGGTCCTGGCGTAGTCCAGCGCCAGTTCATGGGCGCCCTGCGCGATGCCAAGCGCAACTGTCGCGGCACCGATGCGCTGACCGTTATAGGCGCGCATCAGCCCGGCAAAGCCGCGGTTCAGCCCTTCGGGCGGCGCGACCATCATGTCCGCGGGCACTTCCAGGTTGTCGAGGATGATCTCGGTTTCCGGGATGCCGCGCAGGCCCATGGCCGGCTCGCGCCGCCCGATCTTCAGCCCCTCGGCCTGTCCGCGAACCGCGATGAATCCGCCGATGCCCATGTCGCGGCCATCGTCGATGACGCGCGCGAAGATCAGGTGCAGTTTCGACACGCCGCCGCCGGTGATCCAGTGTTTCGTGCCGTTCAGTATATAGCGGTTGCCCCGTTTCACCGCCTTCGTCGTCATCTCTGTGGCGGCCGAGCCTGCGCCCGGCTCGGTGATGCAGATCGCCGGTTTGTCACCGGCAAGCACCAGTTCGGCGGCCAGTTGCTTTTGGGCCTCGGAGCCGTATTGCATGATCGCACCGACACCGCCCATGTTGGCCTCGACCACGATGCGCCCGGTGACGCCACAGACCTTGGCCATTTCCTCGATCACCAGAATGGCGTCCATGTATGTCAGGCCCTGACCGCCGTAGTCGCGCGGGATGGTCATGCCCATGAACCCGGCCTGCGTTAGCTTTTCCACGTTGTCCCAAGGGTATTCTTCGGTGCGGTCCACCTCGGCGGCGCGCGGGGCGATTTCCCTTTCGGCAAGGCGGCGGGCGGCCTCTTGCAGTGCTTTCCGGTCGTCGCTCAGGTAGAACATGGGGTCAGTCCCTGGGGGTCAGCGTGGGGCGGCTCAGGAATTCACGCAGGATTTCTTCGGTATGCTCGCCGCAGGTCGGGGGGTGGCGCCGGTAGGTGACCGGTGTTTGCGAGAAATTGATCGGGTTGCCGATCAGCTCGACCGCGCCGCTTGCGGCGAGCGGGTGCGGCACGGACAGTTTCATGTTGCGCGCGGCGACCTGATCGGTCTCGAATACCTCGGGGACGGTGTTGACCGGCCCGCCGGGAACGCCGGCGCGTTCCATTGCGTCAAGCAGCTCGTCCTTGCCTCGTCGCAAGACAAGCTCGGACAGCAGGGCGATCAGCGCATCACGGTTTTCCAGCCGCGCCGGGTTGGTGGCAAACCGGGCGTCGCGTGCAAGATCGGCGCGATCGAGGATGTCACAAAACCGGGCGAACTGTGCGTCGTTTCCGACCGCGACAATGACATGACCGTCCGAGGTTTCGAATACCTGATAGGGCACGATATTGGGGTGTTGGTTGCCGCGCCTCTTGGGGGCTTCGCCCGACAGCAGATAGTTGACGCCTTCGTTGATCAGCCACGAGATTTGCGTATCCACCAGCGCGATATCTATGTGCTGGCCTTCACCGCTGGCGTCGCGGTGGCGCAGGGCCGCGAGGATGGCGTTCGAGGCATACATGCCGCACATCACATCGGCGATGCCAACGCCGACCTTGACCGGCTCGCCATCGGGTTCGCCCGTCAGGCTCATCATGCCGCCGTAGCCCTGGGCCAGGATATCGTAGCCGGGTTTGTGGCTGTGCGGGCCGGTCTGGCCGTAGCCCGAGATCGAGCAATAAACCAGCCGCGGGTTGATTTTCGCGAGCGTGGCGTAGTCCAGCCCGTATTTCTTCAGCCCGCCGGGTTTGAAGTTTTCGATCACCACGTCCACCTGCGCCGCAATCTCGCGCAGCGCTTCGGCGCCTTCCGGTGTTGCCATGTCGATGGCCGCCGAGCGCTTGTTGCGGTTGGCCGAAAGGTAATAAGCGCTTTCGCCCGTCGGCTTGCCATCTGTGCCGGTGACGAAAGGGGGCCCCCAACTGCGGGTATCGTCGCCGGTGCCGGGGCGTTCGATCTTGATCACATCGGCGCCCATGTCGGCCAGAAGCTGGGTGCAGAACGGCCCGGCAAGGATGCGGGACATGTCAAGAATGCGCAGGCCTGCAAGCGGGCCGAGGTTGGGAGTGTCACTCAATTTGCGGACCTTTCCGGAACAGTTTTGCGTGCGGTTTTGCGTGCAACAGGGCCAATCATCCGGAAAATGCCCGCCATGGCGGCATGAAGCAAGGACCATCCGCCCGGAACCGGATACGGCACAGATTTCCGGTAGGCAAATCGTGCCCTTGCGTTATTGTGTGGGCACCGAATTCAAAAAAGATGTCTGGGAGGACTACATGAACAAGACCTTGGGAAAAGCATTTCTGGCCGTAACGGCGATGGCCTTTGCGGGAGAAGCGGCGGCGGCCACGGAATGGAATGTCTCTGTGTGGGGCAAGCCCCGGGCATTTACCGCACATATCGAGAAGCTGTCAGAACTGGTGGCCGAAAAGACCAACTACGAATTCATCATCACCCTGAACTACGGCGGGCTGTCGAAGAACAAGGAAAACCTGGACGGGATTTCCATCGGGGCCTTCGAGATGGCGCAGTTCTGCGCCGGCTATCACCGCGACAAGAACCCGTCGATCACGGTTCTTGAACTGCCCTTCCTCGGCGTGTCCTCGCTGGAGGAAGAGCGCAAGATCAGCCAGGCCCTGTATCAGCATCCGGCAGCCGTAGCCGACATGGCGCGTTGGAACGCGACGCTGCTGATGCCCTCGCCGCTGCCGCAATACAACCTTGTGGGTGTGGGCGATGCGCCGCGCACCCTGGCCGACTACGAAGGCATGACGGTGCGTGCGACCGGCGGCATCGGCAAGGCGATGGCGGCTGTGGGCGCGGTGCCCACCTCGATGACCGCGACCGAGGTGCGCCAGGCGCTTGACAGCGGCGTGGTCAAGGCGGTGGCGTTTGCACCGCATGCGCATATGGCCTTTGGCACGATCGAGACTGGCAAGTGGTGGACAACGAACCTGAACCCCGGCACGGTGAACTGCCCCGTGGTGGTGAACACCGATGCGCTGAACGCCCTGAGCGACAGTGAGCGCGAAGCGCTTCTGGGCTCGGTTGACGAGGCGCTGGATTATTACATCGACAACTACAACAACAAGACCATGGCAGCCTGGGGCCCGGCGCTGGATGAGCGGGGCATCGAGCGCATCACTTATTCCGAGGACGAACTCGCGGCGTTTCGCGACAAGGTCGCCGGACCGGCGGCGCAGGAGTGGATTGCCGAGAACACGGCCAAGGGGCTGCCGGCGCAGGAGTTGTATGACTTCGTGACGGGCATGATTGGCAAATAATATCAACGAGGTGGCCGCTGCAGCTTTGCAGCGGCCATTTCCCGAGGCGGGCAGGATATGGCAGGCAGCACATCTGTTCTGGAAGACGGCTCGACCCTGAGCCGGCTGGACCGGGCACTTTACAGGCTTGAAGGGATCATGGCGCTGATCAGCGGACTGGCGGTGTTTTCGCTGATGGTGCTGGCGGTGATCTCGGTTTCCGGGCGAAACTTTTTCAACGCGCCGATCCCCGGTTATGTCGACTGGATCGAACAGGTCATGCCGCTGATTGCCTTCATGGGTGTGGCCTATACCCAGCGCGATGGCGGGCATATCCGCATGGACATGCTGGTCGGTCGCCTGCATGGCCGGGTGTTGTGGGCCGCCGAACTTGTGACAACGGTGTTTGTCTTGTTGCTGGTCGTGTTGTTGATCTGGGGGTCCTGGGCGCATTTTCTGCGCAGCTTCGATCTGGCCGCCCCGATGTGGAGCCGTGACAGCTCCATGGACATCGCGCTGCCGCTGTGGCCGGCCAAGCTGATCGTTCCGGTTGCGTTTTCTGTTCTGGCCCTGCGGTTGGTGCTGCAGATCTGGGGCTATGCACGCGCGCTTGCCCGCAATGATCGGCGACCCGTTGCGGTGCCCCTGATCGAGGATGTTGCAGCACAGGCAATGCACGAAACAGAGGTTCTGTTGGATGACGATGCGGGGCAAAGCTGATGGAACCGATTGACATTGGTCTGGCCGTTTCTGCCGGAATGCTGGTGCTTGTGGTTCTGGGCATGCGCGTGGCTTTTGCCGCGGGCCTGGCGGGACTGGTCGGCCTCGTGTGGATATTCTGGGCCAAATTCGGCTATGCGCCCGACAAGTTCACCAAGGCGCTGACCATTGCCGCGAAAACGGCGGGGCAGGTGCCGCATTCGAAGATATCCAGCCAGGCGCTGAGCCTCATTCCGACGTTCATCCTGATCGGGTTTCTGGCTTATTATGCCGGGCTGACCAAAGCGCTTTTCGAGGCTGCAAAACGCTGGGTGGGATGGGTGCCGGGCGGGTTGGCGGTGTCAACGGTATTTGCGACCGCGGGCTTTGCGGCCGTGTCAGGGGCGAGCGTGGCCACCGCCGGGGTGTTTGCCCGCATCGCGATCCCCGAGATGCTTGCCGTCGGCTACAACAAGCGATTCGCGGCGGGCGTAGTGGCCGCAGGCGGCACGCTGGCGTCGCTGATCCCACCGTCGGCCATTCTGGTGATCTATGCAATCATCGTGGAGCAGGACGTCGGCAAGCTGCTGCTGGCCGGCTTCGTTCCGGGGGCGTTTTCGGCGGTGATCTATGCGGCGCTGATCATTGGCATGGCGCTGACAATCAAGGGCTTTGGCCCGCCGGTGGGCGGATTTTCCTGGAAGGAACGGTTCGTGTCGCTGCCGCCGGTGCTGCCGATCATCTTTGTTATCGTGACCATCATCTTCTTTGTTTACAACCCATTCGGCGGCGACGCCTGGGGCACCCCGACCGAGGGCGGCGCACTTGGGGCATTCGTCGTGTTCCTGATGGCGCTCTATCGGGGTATGCGCTGGAAGCAGTTGAAAAGCGCGCTGCTGGAAACAGCCAAACTGTCGGTGATGATCTTCACGATCATCTGGGGTGTTCTGATCTATGTGCGGTTTCTGGGGTTCGCAAACCTGCCGCAGGCCTTTGCCGAATGGATCAGCGGGCTGGAGCAGTCGCCGATGCTGACGCTGGTGTTCATCCTGCTGGCCTATGCGGTGCTGGGCATGTTCATGGATGCCATCGGCATGCTGCTCTTGACGCTTCCGGTGGTCTACCCGGCAGTCATGGCCTTGAACGGAGGTGAGGCGGTGAGCGCGGCAGACAGCGCCTTTGGCATGAGCGGGCCGATGTGCGCGATCTGGTTTGGTATCCTGGTGGTCAAGATGGCCGAGTTCTGCCTGATCACGCCTCCGATCGGGCTGAACTGCTTTGTCGTGGCCGGGGTGCGCCCGGACCTGAGCGTGCAGGATGTGTTCAAGGGCGTCACGCCGTTTTTCCTGGCCGATGCGGTGACGATTGCCCTGCTCGTGGCGTTTCCGTCGATTGTGCTCTGGTTGCCCAACCTGGCCGGATGAGGCCCCAGACAGGCTTGTTTCGCCCGAAGACTCCAGGCCGGCGAGCCTGGTATCTACGGGCTGGCCACTGAAAAAATCGTTCAGATTTACACTTATTTTACGCAGCGGCGTTAACGTCGTGGTCACTTCCAGAAAGAGCATGCAGAATCCAACCCGCAGTTGCCGGGTGTTTTCTGCGTTTGGGTATTTCCGAAATTGAGGAGCCAAGAACCTTGAGCAATCCATTCAACACAAGAGCATCATCCCTGTCCGGGCCAGCAACCGATATCGTGCCTGTCACGCCGGACGATTCCGTTGATCTGGCCGATGTGGCCATCGCACTTTATATCGAAACCGGCGGCGTCATTTCCGTGGTGACGGCCGAGGGTCAAACCAGAAATGTTGCGGTCGCGGACTTTTCCATCCTGCCGGTTGGCGTGCGCCGCGTGAACATGACGGGCACCACGGCTGCCGGAATTCACGGCATGGTGATCGCATGAAGGTATCCTGCGATTTTTCCGTGACCTCGGCGCGCCACCGGCCCTTCGGGGCATCCCCCCCATGGAACAGTGCCTGGAATTCACCGCTGAGCGGCACCGCTCCGGGTCTGGTTCTGGACTTCGCGGCAGGGGTTTACGGTGCTGAAAACGCCAGCAATGACCTGCAGGCCGTCATGTCGCTTGTGCGGTCAAGCGACGGCACAAGGATCGATGACACCGGTGCGCTGGATACTGTCGGTCCGAACACCGGCCGCATTGACCACGATCCCGGCTCTCTGGGCCGCCTGGGCCTCATGCTCGAAACCGGGCGCAGCAACCTGTTCACCCAAAGCGCAACCCCTGCCGACCAGATAATTTCGGTTTCCAACGTGCCACATGTTCTGTCGTTCTACGGCACCGGGACAATCACGATGTCCGGCGCATACAGCACGACAATAACGGGAACAGGTGATTTCCCGGCTCGAACGGTTGTCGAGTTCACACCGGGTGCGGGCGACCTGTCGATCACCGTGAGCGGAGCCATTCTTGCGCCGCAACTGGAAGAGGGCAATACGGCGTCTTCGTTCATTCCGTCGGGGGCAACGGCCACGGCCCGGGCCCAGGACATCGCCACGATCGGATTGGGAACCTGGTTCGATCCCACGCAAGGGACGCTGGTTTTCAGCGGCTGGCTGAATGGTGCGCAAGCAAATGACCGCATCATTGAAATTGACGGAGGCGCAACCTCGACGCGTTACTCGATCTTGTGGAACAGTTCACTGGGAAAGCCGCAGTTTCAGGTGTGGGAGGCAGGCGCGTTGCAGGCGGCTGTGGCGCCAACCGGCAGTTCAATCGGATTTGGGACGCCGTTTCGCGTGGTTGTCTGCTACGCGGCCAATGACTTTGCGGTTTCCCTGAACGGAAGCGACGTGGTCCGGGATACCTCGGGCATTCTGCCGTCAGGGCTGACGACCATGCGGTTCGGGCGTTCGGTGTGGGGTGCACAGGGCCTGATGCTGGCGGAAAGTGTCGTTTACTATCCGCAGAGACTGGGCGACACCGAGATCAAGGCACTGTCGACCTGACGCAAGGTTGCCGAGCCACGAGAGCCGCCCGCAGCATTGCGGGCGGTTTTTGCGCATTGTGGCCCCGGATTTGCGCGGGTAGGTTCCGGCCGATGTGATCGGGCGTTCATTCGGCAAGTCGGGAAACCGCATCTGGCCGGTGACCGCGCGCTGTGCGCGCCGATTGTTCTGGAGGCGAGGCGTGAGCCATCTTGCGAATCTTTACACCTGGTTTCGCGGCCGATTGCGAACGGGGTCAGGCAGAAAAGACCTGCCGCGCCCGGACACTTGTGTTGCCATCATAGGCGATGTGCACGGGCGTGCCGATTTGCTTGCCGGCCTGATGGAAAAGCTGGACAGGCAGCAACCCGCGGCAACCAGGGTATTCGTTGGCGACTACATTGACCGCGGGCCGTCCAGCCGCGACGTCCTTGAGATGCTTCAGGCGATGGCGCCTTCGGATATTTGCCTGTTGGGCAATCATGAAGCCATGATGCTGGATTTTCTTGAGAGCCCGATCGAGAAGGGGGCCCGTTGGCTCCGCAACGGGGGCCTTGCCACGCTTGCAAGCTATGCGGTCACGCTTGATGAAAGTTCCGGGCATCAAGATATTCTCAAGGCCAGGGATGCTCTGGAACGCCGGCTGCAGGACGGCACGTTGGCGTGGCTTGGCGCCAGACCGCTGTGGTGGCAATCCGGGAACCTGCTGGTGGCCCACGCAGGGGCTGATCCGGCGTTGCCCATTGCGAACCAGCCGGGCCACAATTTTCTGTGGGGCCACAAGCGATTTCTGCGGGATCCGCGACCGGACGGCCTTTGGGTTGCCCATGGTCACTGGGCGCGGGACCGTCCGACGGTTGGACAGGCGCGTGTTTCGGTCGATACCGGGGCGTGGAAATCCGGGTGCCTGACGGCTGCCGTGATTGATCCGGATGGGGGTATCCGGTTTGTCCAGCAAGCAGATTGATTCCGGATAGCCGCGCTGAGATTGCCCCGTTTGCACGGTTTGCGATGGCAAAAGTCTGCGTCGTGGCAACCCGGGATGCCCAAAAGGCGGTTTTCCCTGGGCAATGTTTCCAATGCGAACCACAATTTTCCATTGTCCCGTGTTGTTATTGACACTTGGAATTGTATCGCGCATCTCACGCCGCAGGGTAGTGGTACGAGGACGTTTGATGAAAATTGCAATTGTGGGAACCGGTTACGTCGGTTTGGTGTCTGGGGTGTGTTTTTCGGAGTTGGGCCACGACGTTGTGTGCGTTGACAACGATCCTCGAAAAATTGCCCTGTTGAAAGCCGGCGATGTGCCGATATTCGAACCGGGTCTGGACAAGTTGGCGGCAACCAACGTGGCTGCGGGACGGCTTTCGTTTGAAAACGATTTGGCCGCGGCTGTCGATGGGGCCGATACAGTATTCATCGCGGTCGGCACACCACCGCGCGAAGAGGATGGCCAGGCTGACCTGAAGTATGTTTTCGCCGCTGCGCAAGACATCGGGCGGGCCCTGTCCGGCCCGGCCGTGATCGTGACGAAATCGACGGTGCCGGTTGGAACCAACCAGCGGGTGCGCGACGTGATACTGGAAACCAATCCGGAAGCCGAGATTGATGTGGCGTCCAACCCCGAATTTCTGCGCGAAGGGGCCGCGATTTCAGATTTCATGGCCCCCGACCGTATTGTGGTCGGGGTTGAAAATGACCGCGCAGAGTCTGTCATGCGGGAGATCTACAAGCCGCAGACAGAGCAGGGGTTCCCGCTTCTCGTGATGGATCTGGAAAGCGCGGAACTGACGAAATATGCCGCCAACGCCTTTCTGGCCGCGAAGATCACGTTCATTAACGAAATGGCCGGACTTTGCGAACGTGTCGGCGCGGACATCACGAAAGTGGCCGAAGGCATGGGCATGGACGAACGCATCGGCCGCAAGTTTCTGAATGCCGGGCCGGGGATTGGCGGATCCTGCTTTCCCAAGGATACCAGTGCGCTTGCCCATATCGGCCGCGCTCAGGATGTTCCGATGCAGATCACCGAGACCGTCATCAGGGTGAACAACGAAATCAAACTTCGGATGGTCCAAAAGATACGCGCTCTGGTTGGCGGCGATCTGAACGGGAAGAACATCACGGTGCTTGGCGTGACGTTCAAACCCGATACGGATGATATGCGCGAGGCGCCGGCGCTCACGATCGTTCCTGCGATGATCGCCGAAGGCGCGAACGTGCGTATTGTCGACCCCCAGGGCCGGGCCGAGGGTGAGGCCCTCTTGCCGGGCGTTGCGTGGGTTGAAGACGCTTACGAAGCCTGCAATGATGCGGACGCCGTTGTCATTCTGACTGAGTGGAACGAATTTCGTGCACTGGACTTGAAGCGCCTGGCAGGCGCAATGGCCACGGCGAAAATGGCGGACCTGCGCAATGTCTATTCGGCCGAAGAAGCGAAAAAAGCGGGTTTTGCAGAATACGATTCGGTTGGGCGGTAGCTTTTTGGCTTGCTGCCGGAAAAGGGCAGCAGGCCATTGCACGAGACAAACCGCGACATCCGACCCGCTGACGTCGAGGTCATCGCACCAAACCTGAAACGGCGTTTGTCCGGGGTAACCGCGACGATCGTTCGCCTGGTTCCGGTGCAGGCAAAAATGATCGCCATCGCGGTAACCGGCCCGGGCTTGCCCGTTGAAATGCCGCGCATACCCATGTGGCGGTTGCCATTCCTGCCGCGAAATCGATGGCGGGTCTGGCACGCTCGGCGCAATACTGAAATGTTGCTTGGGCTCGTGCTGCGACACTTGTTTCGTCGGCGGATCAGGTTGCTTTTCACCTCGGCATCGCAGCGTCACCACACGCGGTTTACCAAGTGGTTGATAGGACAGATGGATGATGTCGTTGCCACGTCCCAAAAGACGGCCGGGTATTTGGACCGGCCTGCGCACGTGGTCATGCACGGGATCGATACCAGGCAATTTTCGCCACCAGAAAATCGCGCGGCATTGCGTGAACGGCTGGGTTTGCCCGATGGTTTCTTGATCGGCTGCTATGGCCGTGTCCGGCATCAGAAGGGCACGGATGTTTTTGTAGAAGCACTTGTCGAAATTCTGCCGCACCACCCCGATTTGATCGGCATCGTGATGGGGCGCGCCACCGAGGCGCACGAAAAGTTTCTGGATAACCTGAAAGCACAGGTATCCACGGCCGGGCTGGCCGAGCGTATTCTTTTTCTGCCGGAGGTTCCGGTTTCTGAAATGGCCGCATGGTATCAGGCGCTTGACCTTTATGTAGCGCCGCAAAGGTGGGAAGGATTTGGCCTGACGCCGCTCGAAGCCATGGCCTGCGGTGTTCCGGTCGTCGCCGGCAGGGTCGGCGCATTCGACGAATTGATTGTTGACGGAGAAACCGGTGCGATGGTGAACGCAGGCGGCGCCAGTGAGTTTGCCGGGGCTATCGAAACCATCCTTGGAGATCGCGAGGCGCTTGGGCGCATGGGCGCTGCGGCGCGCCGGCATGTCGAAAAACACTTTACAATTGAAACCGAAGCGGCGGCGCTGGTTCGTATATATCGAAACTTGCTGGCAACCCGGACAGGGCGTGCAGATGACTAGCCTGGTCCGGAAAATGGCGTTCCGGTTCGAACGGCGATGGAATGAAAAAGCCCTCCGGGCCCGATCTGTCCCTGCCGGTGAGCTGCTTGATGAGCTTGCTGGCAAGAGCGTTGCAATCGTCGGCAATGCGCGGTCGCTTCAAGAGCGTAGCGAGGGCGCGCGCATCGATGGGGCCGATCTGGTCATTCGGATCAATCGCGCGCCCATGCCATCAGCTGCTTCCCATGGCAGCCGCACCAACTGGCTGGCGCTTGCGACATCCCTTGACAAGGCAGAGGCCGACAGAATTGCCCCGGAACGCATTCTCTGGATGTCGCACAAACGCAAGCGCCTGCCCTATTGGGTGGCTACACGACCGGGTTTTTTCCTCTACCCTCTGGAGGCATTTGAAGCCCTGAAGACCACTCTGGGCGCGCCACCTACGACCGGGGCGATGATGATCGACATGGTCCTGAAATCCGATGCCAGCGAGATCAACCTTTTCGGGTTCGACTTTTTCAGTTCTCTGTCATTGACCGGAAGCCGGACGGCGGCACAGGTGCCGCATGACTTTGCGGCGGAAAAGGCGTGGGTCGAGACGCGCGCCGCAGGCGATGTTCGGCTGACCATCAATTGATGGCTCTCGTATTTGGCCTTTCCCCGCGCGCGGGATTGCTCTAATCACCGGTCCGGTTGACTGACCCAAGGAGAGCCGAGATGGGCTATAAAGTCGTTGTTGCCGGTGCCACGGGAAATGTGGGCCGGGAAATGCTGAACATTCTCGCCGAGCGCGAATTTCCGGTTGATGAAATCGCGGCGCTGGCGTCGCGGCGCTCGCTCGGGACCGAAGTCAGCTTTGGCGACAAGACCATTCTTGTCAAAGACCTCGACACCTTTGATTTCAAAGGCTGGGATATCGCGCTGTTTGCGGTCGGTTCCGATGCCACCCGGAAATACGCACCCCTTGCTGCCAAGGCCGGCTGCGTGGTCATCGATAATTCATCGCTCTATCGCTATGACGCTGACGTTCCCTTGATCGTGCCCGAGGTGAACCCCGAGGCGATCCATGACTATGCCAGGAAAAACATCATCGCCAATCCGAACTGTTCGACGGCGCAGATGGTGGTTGCACTCAAGCCGCTGCATGATCGGGCGCGGATCAAGCGGGTCGTCGTGAGCACCTACCAGTCGGTTTCCGGCGCCGGCAAGGACGGGATGGATGAACTGTGGGAACAGACGAAAGCCATCTACAACCCGGTCAAGGATGTGCCGCCAAAGGTGTTCACCAAGCAGATTGCCTTCAACGTGATACCGCATATCGACCAGTTCATGGATAGTGGCGAAACCCGCGAAGAATGGAAGATGGTTGCCGAGACCAAGAAGATTATCGACACGTCGATCAAGGTCACGGCAACCTGTGTTCGTGTCCCGGTGTTTGTTGGCCACTCGGAGGCGATCAACATAGAATTCGAGGAATTCCTTGATGATGAGGAAGCGCGTGAAATCTTGCGGACTTCACCGGGAATTCTGGTCGTCGACAAGCGCGAGGACGGCGGGTATGTCACCCCGGTCGAGAGTGTCGGAGAGTATGCGACTTTCATCAGTCGCATCCGGCAGGACAGCACGATCGATAACGGGCTGAACCTGTGGTGTGTATCCGACAACCTGCGCAAAGGGGCCGCATTGAACGCCGTCCAGATCGCGGAACTGTTGGGGCGCGAGGTTCTGAAAAAGGGCTAGTGTCAGACAGGCATGAACCGTCGTGCTTCGGCGTCAAAATATTCCAGCCCACCTTCGGCGATATCGTGCCAGAGGCCGTGCAGGGTGAGTGTTTCAGCTTCGACGGAGTCCTTGACAAACGGGAAGCTGAGCAGATTTTCGAGCGACGTCAGAACGGCCTCTTTTTCCAGCGCCTGAAGCTGCTCCGCCACATCCGAAATGCTGGCCACGCGATCATACCCGGGGCGCAGAATATCCATCCAGCGCCCGATATAGCTGGTTTTTTCCTCAAGGTCGGGGGCGTCGCCCGAGCACATGTCACGGCACCCTTTCACGCCTCCGCAATTCGAGTGGCCCAACACGATGACATGCGCGACTTTCAGCGAAGTCACGGCAAACTCGACGGCCGCAGAGGTGCCGTGATGGTCGCCGTCGGGTGAATGTGGCGGCACGAGGTTGGCGATGTTTCGGTGAATGAAAAACTCACCCTGATCGGCTCCGAAGATGGAGGTTACATGAACCCGGCTGTCACAGCAGGAAATGACCATGGCGCGCGGATGCTGGCCACCTTCGGCCAGCCGCCGGTACCAGGCCTTGTTTTCGGAATAGCTGGTTGCTTTCCAGCCATGAAAGCGCTGGACGAGGTAGGAAGGAAGAGGGCGAATGGGCTGCATCGTTTCACCTGTTGTTTGCCCACCCGGTGTAGTCTGGAATTTGGCGTAATTCGAGACATTTTCTTACCCCTCTAAACCAAATCTTGAGTCCCGGGTGCGAAACCGCTTGGCATGGGGTTACATGATCGGGGTAAGTGACATGATTATTCAATTGAAACTGGCAGATCGGGCACATCTGGATACCGCCCGTCTTTCCGAGATCGTGGCGCGGCTGGGGCCGCGGGGCGCGGAAGACATGATTTCGCGCGCGATGGAGGATCTCGCGGTCCAGCTGGCCAAGGTTCACCGGGCTTTTGCGCGTGGCAATCTGCACGAGGTGGCGTTCGCGACCAAACAGGTTGAGGTGCTTGCGCACAGAATGGGCATGCCAGATGTCGCGCGGGTCGCGCGCGATGTCGTGGCCCTGTCCACCCGCGGCGACGCAACCGCAATCAGCGCGACGGTTGCGCGCCTCGGCCGGATAGGAGAGTCTTCGCTGATGGAAGTATGGGACGTTCAGGATTTGTCGGGCTGAGGGTTTTCGGCCCGGCCAAAGACCGCTAGGACTTGTTGCACAAAATCTCAGAAACGGGTTTGCAGATGTCCTTGACGTTTTCCACGGAAACCGAAAATGCAACGCCGCTGCACGCGGTGGAAATGGTTGAGCTGAACGCATGGCTTGCGGGCATGTCGCCGCTGGCCCGGGACGCCGCCACGGCCACGGGGTTTTCTGCAGCCCAGGGCGAAATTCTGGTCGTGCCAAGCGGTGGCGGCGGCATTGAACTTGCCGCGATCGGCATGGGAGATGCGCAGACACGCAAGCGCAAGCGGTTCTTGCTTGGCGGTGCCCGGACCAAGCTTCCGCCTCGGGTCTTTGCCTTGCAAGGCGCCGCCCCCGGCCCGGATCTGGATGAAGCGGCGCTTGGCTGGTTGCTGGCCGGTTACCGCTTTGACCGATATGTCAAACCATCAAGAAAACTGGCCGAACTGGTCGTGCCTGATGGCGTCGATGCGGCGCGGCTGGAGGCGATTGCAGCAGGCGAAGCGCTGAGCCGCGATCTGATCAATACCCCGGCGTCCGACATGGGCCCGGATGAGCTGGAAGCGGCCGCGCGCGCCTTGGCGAAACGGTATGGGGCCGAAATTGATGTGACCCTTGGCGATGAGCTTTTGGCGAAGAATTTTCCGATGATCCACGCCGTTGGGCGGGCCTCGGTACGAACGCCCCGGCTGATCGACCTGCGCTGGGGGGCGGCTGGCCCGCGGCTGACGCTGGTGGGCAAGGGCGTGTGTTTTGACACCGGTGGGCTGAACATCAAACCCGGCGCGTCGATGGGGCTGATGAAAAAGGACATGGGCGGTGCTGCCACGGTGCTGGGGCTTGCGCAGATGATCATGGATCTTGGTCTCGCGCTGCGGTTGCGGGTTCTGATCCCCGCAGTTGAAAACGCGATCTCCGGATCGGCTTTTCGCCCGCAGGATATCCTGGCGTCCCGCAAGGGCCTGACCGTCGAAATCAACAATACCGACGCAGAGGGGCGGCTGGTTCTGGCCGACGCTCTGGCGTTTGCGGACGAGGACAAGCCGGACATTCTGATTTCGATGGCGACATTGACCGGGGCTGCGCGGGTGGCCGTGGGCCCTGACCTCGCGCCAGTATACTCGACACGCAAGCAAGATATCCGAGCGTTGGAAACTGCCGCGGAAACAGTCCGCGATCCAGTTTGGGAGATGCCCTTTTGGGATCCGTATGACGAAATGCTAGAGCCGGGTATCGCCGATCTCGACAATGCACCCAAGGGCGGGTTTGCCGGGTCGATTACAGCAGCGCTCTTTCTTCGCCGCTTCGTGACGCAAACTCCGCGATACATGCATTTCGATATCTACGGCTGGCAACCCAAGGCAGAACCCGCTCGCCCCAAGGGCGGCGTCGGACAGGGTGCGCGTGCCATCCTTCAGGCGCTGCCGGATCTTCTGGACCTGTGAGGGACCCACGGCTGACAGCGGCCAACGGGCGGGTAGCGCATGTCTCGCTTGAAAATGCCGTGACCTCGGAACGGTTTGTCGAAGGGCGGCTGATGCGTGTGAACCGCGCGATTGCGGACCTGTGGCGCGATGCTCAATCCGGCCCGCGGCAACGCCAGTTGCTCTTCGGCGAGGGCTTTCTGGTTCTGGAAAACGTCGGGGAAAGAGCATTCGGCGTCTCGCAGAGAGACGGTTATGCAGGCTATGTCGCCCGAGAAATGCTTGGCTCGTCTTTCGAGCCGACCCATTTCGTGAGCAACCTGTCGACGCATTGTTACCGGGTGCCGGACCTGAAGGCCGCCGATACGATGGAACTGTCATTCGGCAGCCGGGTGCGCGTTGTCGGGCAAACTGGTGGTTTCGTCGAACTTGCCGGCGGCGGCTTTCTGCCCGGCCAGCATGTGCGCCGCCTGGATGATCCCCTTGATGATCCGGCCGGGGTGGCCGAGCAGTTTCTGGGTGTGCCGTATCTTTGGGGCGGTAACAGCAGCCGGGGGGTCGATTGTTCCGGGCTTGTGCAGGCCGCTCTGTTGTCTTGTGGAATCGTCTGCCCGGGCGATAGTGATCTTCAAGAGGCCGCGCTGGGCACCGAGTTGGGTGGCGGCAAATCACAGCGCCGGGGGGATCTGCTGTTCTGGAAAGGCCATGTTGCGATGGCGCTGGACCACGAAATGCTGATCCATGCCAATGCGCAGGACATGGCCGTGGCGCGTGAGCCGACAGAGCAGGCGGTGGCGCGGATCGTGGCGCAGGGGGGCGGGCCTGTTACGTCCCGGCGACGGCTTTAGAGCGACGGTTTTGGGTCAGTCGACCGCGCGGATCAGCTTGCGTTCAAGCACGCGCAGCACGCCTTTCAGCTCATGCCCGCGCTTGAGGATGCGTCCGTCCATTCCGATCACTGAATACTGGCCCTGTTTCAGGCGCAGCTTCGGGTGTTTTTCGATCCGGTAGATCGGATGCTCGGCAGTGCGGCGAAAGACCGAGAATATGGCCGCGTCCTTCAGGAAGGACATGCCATAGTCGCGCCATTCGCCGGCGGCGACCATGCGCCCGTACAGCATCATGATCTGTGCGATTTCTACGCGGTCGAAGGCAACGCGTTCCGGGATGGTCGGTTTTTTCGGGAGCGGCGTGGGGTTTTGCACGTTCATGCCCCGAGATTGGCGGCTTTGCCCTGCCAAATCAAGGGCATTGGCGTCAGGCAAACGCCCCGTGACAGAACCAGCCGGGCGAAAGCGCGCCGCCATGGGCATAAAACAGCCACAGCCGTTCGCCGCTGTCGGTGACCGTTTGCCAATAGTCGCGCAGCCCGGTGCGCCATTCGGGATCATCCAGCCACCACTCCGGGGCGATGCGTTCGGGGCCGCGGGCGCTGCGTGTGGCAAGGGTGCGGTTGCGCCAGCGAAAGCTGAGCGGCAGGGTTGGCACCTGCGGCGCGCTGACCGGCTCGGGGCGCCACAGCAACAGTGGGCGTGGGGCGGCCGGATGGGGCCAGTCTTGCGCCGGTTGCGACCATGCGGCGGCCAGCGTTTTCGCAGTTTTCTCGGGAATATGGCTTTCGGCCGGGTGCAGGCGGGTGATTGCTTCAAGCCCGATGCGGGCCCCGAGCCTGCCGATCAGATCGTCGATGGCGGTGTCGGCCGCCAGTTGCCGGGTGGCATGGGCCGCCGCGTCAAGGTGGCCCCGGTGCTGGTGACTGTGAACAGGCTCGCTCCGGTGGGCTTCGAGGCGCAGGGTATCGATGCCGAAACCGGCGTCGACCTCGTGCAGCTTCATGGCCAGAAGTGGGCGGATGCGTTCAGGATCGGCCGAGGGTCGGGCCAACCCGACCTCGATCGATTGCATGGTCTGGTCGGTGCGAAACAACTGCAGCCGCACCCGGCGTGCGCCACGCCCCTTGTCGCGCAGATGTCTGGCAAGTGCGGGCAGCAGCCGGTCAATGCCGGCAAGGATGTCGGCTTCCAGCCCGATCGGTTCGGGCAGGGTTAGACGCACGGCGAAACGGTGGGTCTGACGGGCGGGGGACACCGGTTCCGGTTCGGCGCCGAGCGCCTGATCAAGGCGGCGAACCAGATCCACGCCGAAGCGCCGCGCAAGAGCCGCGCGCGGTGTGCCGATCAGATCGCCCACCCGGCGCAGGCCAAGCCGGGTCAGGGCGGTCACGGTTTCTTCCGGCAGGCGCAGGGCTGCAACCGGAAGGGGTGCGATGGCGGCGCGGGTCTTGCCCGGTGCGGAAATACGGCCGGCGGCCTCGGCCCCGGTGACCGGGCGTGGTGGTGTTCCGCCACGTTCCCAGTTGCGCCGCTTGACCGCGCGGGCACGGGTTGCACGTGCTTCCTGGTCAATGGCGTCGCCGCTGCGTGCCGCACTCGCGCTCTGGCCTGAAAACCGTGCCAGTGCCCACGCCGCTCCGACGGTATCGGCAATGCCGGTGCAGACCGTCAGGCCCAGTGCAGCACAGTCGCTTTCCACGGTTGCCAGCAGTGTTGTTTCGCCATCGAAAAGATGTGCGCATCCGGTCAGGTCGATCATCAGAGACGCTGGCGGTGCATCTGAAACCCAGGGCGAATACTTTCCCGCCCACCGGCGCAGCCGGCTGAGAAAAGCGCGTTCCGCCTGTTCATTTGAAAGCCGCGTCACCAGGGTCGGGCACATCGCCTGCGCATCACGCAACGGCTGGCCCGCGTGCAGGCCCGCCGCTTCGGCTTCGGCCGACAGGCTGTCAAGTTGCTGCAGGTTGTTC
Organism: Marinosulfonomonas sp.; assembly: GCA_026989405.1. GTDB lineage: Bacteria > Pseudomonadota > Alphaproteobacteria > Rhodobacterales > Rhodobacteraceae > JAJRUE01. The sequence goes on from JALSJL010000051.1 coordinate 23,126, forward strand.
TGGTCGCGCACCACGGCGAAGGGCATCAGGCACAGCCCCGGTTCAAGCCGCAGAATCCGTTCGGCCCCAAGACGGGGAAACCAGAGGGAAAGGATGCGGCGGTTGGGCATGGGGGTAACAGATGTTCCTGATTTGTTCCAGATTATTCCCGCGCGGCGCCCGAGTCGAGTCTGTTCCCCCAGCCCGACCCAAACATCGGCGCTACAGGATTTGCTGGGGGGTTCGGGCGGCGGTGTTGCCGGTGCCAAGGACGGCACAAGGAAAAAGGCGGTGCAAATGGAAAGGATCACATGCTTCAAATTCAGGATTTGGCCATTCAGGGTGGATTTGGGCAAGACAATCCTGAATTGCACATTGAATCCGCGTGCAATTTCGCCCAACTTGCCGCAACGAACCGCCGGCAACCAAGGAGCAACCCCTCAAGAACATGCGCGGCCATTGGAGACGATCCGGTGAGCGCCCTCGCATTGAGCTTCGACAAGCAAGACAGTAACTGTCGTGGCAAATTGGGAAAAGGACAGAGAACATGAGCAGCAAGAAAAAAGACAAGGACGAAGAAGAAGGCGCGGCGCAAATCTCCACGCTGTTCTTCAAGAGCCGTAACGTGATCATTGCCGGCCAGATCGACGACAAGCTGGCGCAAAAAACGGTCACGCATCTGCTGGCGCTGGCCGAGGATGGAGACGACCCGATCAACCTGTTCATTTCGTCCCCCGGCGGCCACGTCGAAAGCGGCGACATGGTGCATGACATGATCCGCTTCATTCGCCCGACGGTGCGCACCATCGGTTCGGGCTGGGTTGCCAGTGCCGGCGCGCTGATTTTCATCGGGGCGGAAAAGGAAAACCGGTTCTGTCTGCCCAACACGCGTTTCCTGCTGCATCAGCCCTCTGGCGGGATCGGCGGCACCGCGACGGACATGCAGATCCAGGCCGAGCAACTGCGCCTGATGCGCGAGCGTTTCGACAAGATGTTTGCCGAGGCGACCGGCCAGAAACCGGAAAGGATCCGCAAGGACACGATGCGGGATTTCTGGCTGAATACCGAGCAGGCAATCGACTACGGCCTGCTTGGCAAGGTGATCACGTCCGTTGACGAACTGAAAGGCTAGGGCCATGGCGCAACAGCGCACACAGCCACTTTTTGCCGTCCTGATCGACGCCGACAACATCCCGGCGAAATTCGCCGAGGATATCCTGCGCGAGATCACCTCTTTCGGTGAACCGGCCCTGCGCAGGGTCTATGGCGACTGGTCCAGCGGCCGGTTGAGAAACTGGAGCGAGAAAGTGCGCGACCTGGGGCTGATCGCGTATCAGGAGACCTCCAATACAACCGGCAAGAATGCGTCCGACATCGGGCTGGTGATCGATGCGATGGACATCCTGCATTCGGGCCGGTTTGACGGGTTTGCGCTGGTGTCGTCCGACAGTGACTTCACCCGGTTGGCGGCGCGCATCCGGGAAAACGGGCTGGAAGTCATCGGCATCGGCGAACGCAAGACGCCGGAATCGCTGCGCAATGTCTGCAACCGGTTCATCTTTCTTGAAAACATCGTTGAAGAGTCCGAGCCACAAGCCAAGGGCAAGAAGGGCGCGCAAACCAGCAAGCTGCCACCCGACAAGGCCGCACGCCTGATCCGCGAGGCGATGGAAAAGGTCGACCCGGAAGGCGAATGGTATCATCTGGGCCAGTTGGGCCAGACCATTACCGCCGCGCATCCCGATTTCGATACACGCACTTACGGGTTCAGGAAGCTGAGCGATCTGGTTGGCCAGCTCAAGCAGTTCGAGATCAGGCGCAAAGGCAACATGCTCGAGGTGCGCCGGCTGGATTGATGCGACATCGGGGGTCTTGCTCTTTTGGCCGGCTACCGTAATTTAGAATGATTCTAATTTGGAGGATGCGCAATGATTCCCGGAGTGATGAGCAGAAAGCGGTTTTCGGACCTGAGCGAGCAGGAAATCCTGGCGCTGGCGATTTCATCCGAAGAGGATGACGCACGCATCTATCGGCAATATGCCGAGAAACTGCGCAAGGACTATCCGGAATCGGCCAAGATGTTCGACGCGATGGCGCTGGAAGAAGATGAGCACCGCCGCCGGCTGATCGACCTGCACAAGAAGCGCTTTGGCGATGTCATCCCGCTTATCCGCCGGGAGCATGTCTCGGGTTTTTACGCCCGTCGCCCGGTCTGGCTGATGGAAAACATGACGCTTGATCGTATCCGCGCCGAAGCCGAAGCGATGGAGCATGACGCCGAGCAGTTCTACCTGCGCGCGGCCGAACGCACGACAGATGCCGACACCCGCAAACTGCTGGCCGATCTTGCCGCCGCCGAAGCCGGCCACCGGGCGAAGGCGGGCGAGCTTGAGGAAAAATACCTCGACCCGGATGCCAAGGCCCGCGAAGACCGCGAGGCACATCGTCAGTTCGTGCTGACATGGGTTCAGCCGGGGCTTGCCGGGCTGATGGATGGCTCGGTTTCGACGCTCGCGCCGATCTTTGCCACGGCCTTTGCGACGCAGGATACGCACACGACCTTTCTGGTCGGACTGGCCGCCTCGATCGGCGCGGGCATATCCATGGGGTTCACCGAGGCTGCATCGGATGACGGCGTGCTTTCGGGGCGCGGATCGCCGCTCAAACGCGGGCTTGCGTCGGGCGTGATGACGGCGGTCGGCGGGTTGGGCCACGCGCTGCCTTATCTGATCAGCGATTTCTGGACGGCGACGACCATTGCGCTGATCGTGGTATTCGTCGAGCTTTGGGCGATTGCCTGGATACAGAACAGGTTCATGGAAACCCCGCTGCACCGGGCAATTTTCCAGGTGGTTCTTGGCGGCGCGCTGGTGTTTGCCGCGGGCGCGTTGATCGGCGGCGGCTAGCAAGCCTGCCCGCGCCGTGCTAAGCGGCTGGGATGCTGGCGATCTTTCTCAAGACACTGCCGTTTTTCGCGCTGATCGGGCTGGGCTACTGGGCCGGGCGCACGCGGTTTTTCAACGAAACCGCAACGGCACATCTGACGAGGTTCGTGTTCTACTTTGCGCTGTCGGCGATGATCTTTCGCTTTGCCGCCAATCTTGCGATTTCCGATGTGCTTGACTGGACACTGGTGGCGGCCTACCTCGGGGCGTCGGGGGCCATCTACCTGTTGGCAACCTTCGTGGCGCTCATCCGCAAACGCGGGCTTGAAGAAGCTGCGGTCGAGGCGCAATGCGCGGTGATCGGCAATGTCGGATTTCTCGGCCTGCCAATGCTGGCCCTGCTGATGGGCGAGGCCGCCGTCGGCCCGGTGATGCTGGTCCTGTCGATCGACCTGATGGTTTTTGGCAGCCTGATCGTGATCCTGATCACCGGCGCGCGCGATGGGCGGGTCTCGCCGGCGGTGCTTGGGACCGTGGGGCTGGGGCTGTTGAAGAACCCGATGATCATGTCGCTGGCCGCCGGGCTGGCATGGTCGGCGCTGGCCCTGCCGATCCCGGTGCCGATGGGCGAGTTCCTGGAAATTCTTGGTGGCGCGGCAACGCCGGGCGCGCTGTTTGCCATCGGCGCCTCGTTGGCCTCGAAATCGGCCGAACGGATCAGCGTTGCGGCCTGGCTTTCGTTCTGCAAGCTGGTGCTGCACCCCGGCGCGGTTGCGATTGCGTTACTGCTGGTTGCCGGTGCCGACGGGTTTCCCGCGCGCGTGATCATTGCCGCGGCGGCGCTGCCGGTTGCGGGCAATGTCTATATCCTGGCCCAGCATTTCGGCGTTGCGCCGCAGCGCGTTTCCAGCGCGATCCTGTTTTCGACGGTGGCCTCGATCCTGACGGTATCACTTGTCATTGCCATGGTCAGCCAAGGTATGTGAAACAGGCTGGCAAGATTTGAAGGAGCAAACAGATGCAGACAGTTTCGGAAAACAGGTGCTTTGGCGGGGTCCAGGGGGTCTATACCCATGCGTCCAGAGCCACCGGCACCGACATGACATTCGGCCTTTTCCTGCCAGCCGAAGCGCAAGACGGCCCGGTGCCGGTCTTGTGGTATCTGTCGGGCCTGACCTGCACCCATGAAAACGCGATGGTCAAGGCTGGCGCGCAGGGCTGGGCCGCCGAGCAGGGCATTGCACTGGTCTTTCCCGACACCTCGCCGCGCGGTGAAGGCGTGGCCGATCACGAGGATTACGATCTGGGCCAGGGCGCCGGCTTTTACGTGAATGCGACCGAAAAGCCATGGGCGCCGCATTTCCGGATGTGGGATTATGTGGCGGAAGACCTGCCGGCGGTCCTGTTCGCCGAGTTCGCGCTGGACCATGAACGGCAGTCGATCTGCGGACACTCCATGGGCGGCCATGGCGCGCTGACCCTGGCGATGGCGCATCCGGGGCGCTACCGCTCGGTCTCGGCCTTTGCGCCGATCTGCAACCCGACCGGGTCCGACTGGGGGCGCAAGCAACTGGGCGCCTATCTTGGCGATGACGAAAGCACCTGGGCGCGTCACGATGCGTCGCGCGTGATGGCGGAGGCCGGGTTTGACGGCCCGGTTCTGGTGGATCAGGGCAGCGACGATCAGTTCCTTGACCTGCTGCGTCCCGAAACCCTGGCACAGGCGATGGCCGCGCGTCGGCAGGAAGGCGCGTTTCGCATGCAGAAGGGATACGACCACAGCTATTTCTTCATCGCGAGCTTCATGGAAGATCATGTGAATTTCCATGCCGAGGCGCTCTGGGGGTGATCTATGTCGATGCGGATGCCTGCCCGGTCAAGGCCGAGGCCGAAAAGGTGGCCACGCGTCACGGGTTGAAGCTGTTCATCGTGTCCAATGGCGGGCTGCGCCCGTCGCAGAACCCGCTGGTCGAAATGGTGTTCGTCGCGGACGGGCCGGACGTGGCCGACATGTGGATTGCCGAGCGTGCCGGGCCGGGTGATGTCGTCGTTACCGGGGATATTCCGCTGGCCGCGAAATGCGTGGAAGCCGGGGCGCGGGTTCTCAAGCACAACGGCGAGGCACTGACGCGGGCCAATATCGGCAATGTGCTGGCGACGCGCGATCTGATGGCCGATCTGCGGGCGGCGGACCCGTTCAGGCAGGGCGGCGGCAGGGCCTTTTCAAGGGCCGACCGGTCGCGCTTTCTGGAGGGTCTGGAGCGCGCCGTTCAGAGCGCGAAAAAGGAGGCCGGGAATGGCGATTGAAGCGGTGGTGTTCGACATCGGCATGGTCTTGCTGAACTGGGATCCCGAAGGGGCGTTTGACCGTGCCATCGGCGCCGAGCGGCGCCGGGCCCTGTTTGACGCCGTCGATCTGTGGGCAATGAACGACAGTGTTGACCGGGGGGCCGATTTTCACGAGGCGGTCCGCGTCAAGGCCGCCGAACACCCGGATTGGCACGACGAAGTGATGCTGTGGGAAAAGCTCTGGATCGAGATGGCGGCGCCGCCGATCAACCTGACCGCCAGTCTGCTGCGGGCGCTGAAAGCGCGCGGTGTTCCCGTCTATTCCCTGACCAACTTTGGCGTGCAGACGATCCGGATCGCGGAACAGCACTATCCGGTTCTGCGCGAGTTTGACCGGCGCTTCGTATCGGGCGAGCTGCAAATGATGAAGCCCGATCCCGCGATATATGCCCATGTCGAGGCAGAAACCGGGCACGCGCCGGAAGCGCTCCTGTTCACCGATGATCGCGCCGACAATGTGCAGGCGGCGGCGGCACGCGGATGGAACGTGCACCAGTTCGTGCACACGCGCGGCTTTGCCGAACGGCTGGTGCAGGAAGGGTTGCTGAGCCCCGAGGAGGCCGCGCTGTGACATTCGAGACCGTTCCCTTTGCCGAATGCGAGCCGCTTCTGGACTGGCAGGCGCTGGGCGAGGCGATCGTTGCCGGCCACACCCTGCCGCGCGCGCAGGTCGAGGACAGCCTGCTGCGGCGTGGCGAGGACACGTTGCTTTCGCGTTCGGCCTGGATCGACGGGCTGGGCCTCGCGGTCAAGTCCGCGACGATCTTTCCGGCGAATGCGGCCAGCGGCAAGGGCACGGTGAACGGCGGCGTGAGCCTGTATGACGATACCGACGGGATGCTGGAGGCGGTGCTCGATTTCCATCTTGTGACCAGGTGGAAGACCGCCGGTGACAGCCTGCTGGCGGCGCGGCTTTTGGCGCGGCCCGACAGCCGGCGCATCCTGATCGTCGGGGCGGGCACCGTGGCCCGGTCGTTGCGCGAGGCCTACGCCAGCCTGTTTCCACAGGCCGAATTCGCCGTCTGGAGCCGCAGCGCGGTTTCTGCGCAGACCCTTGCGGCCGAATACCCGGACACGACGGTGACCGATGATCTGGAAGCGGCCGTGCGGGCTGCCGACATCGTGACCTGCGCGACAATGACGAACGCGCCGCTGATCCTTGGGGACTGGTTGCAGCCGGGCCAGCATGTGGACCTGATCGGTGCCTATCGCCCCGACATGCGCGAAGCCGACGATGTCGCCATGCGCCGCGCCCGCGTTTTCGTGGACAGCCGTGAAACCACGCTTGACCACATCGGCGAACTGATCGCGCCGCTGAAATCGGGTGCCATCACCCGCGACGACGTGGTGGCGGATTTTTACGATATCGCGTCGGGATCGTTTGCGCGCAACTCGCAAACCGAGATCACCCTGTTCAAGAACGGCGGCGGCGCGCATCTGGACCTGATGACCAGCCGCTACATTCTGGAGCGATGGCGGGCAAGATGATCAGCGAAGACGAAGTCGCGGCCTTTCAGCGAGACGGCGCCATTGTGGTGCGCGGGCTGTTTGCCGACTGGATTGACGTGATGGCTAGGGGCATCGCGCGCAACATGGCCGAACCGGGGCCGTATGCCAGCGAAAATGCCGTGACCGAGGGGCGGTTCTTTGACGACCACTGCAACTGGCCGCGCATCCCGGAATTCGAGCAGGTGATCCGCGAAAGCCCGGCGGCTGAAGTGGCGGCACGGGCGATGCGGTCGGATACCGCGCAGATATTCCACGACCATGTGCTGGTGAAAGAGCCGGGCACCCCGAAGGAAACCCCGTGGCACCAGGATGGCCCGTATTATTTCGTCGAAGGGCAGCAGACCGTCAGCATGTGGATCCCGCTTGATCCGGTGCGCGAGGCCAGCCTGCGCCTGATCGCCGGCTCGCACCGCTGGCAAGGCATGGTGCGTCCGGTCAGCTGGGCCGACGACAGCGATTTCTACGATGCCGATCAGCAATGGACAGAAGTGCCCGACCCGGACGCAAACCCGGAAGACTTCACGGTGCTGGAATGGGCGATGGACCCGGGCGATGCGGTGCTGTTTGATTTCCGCACCGTTCACGGCGCGCGGGGCAACAGCGGGGGCAGCCGTCGCCGGGCGCTTTCGCTGCGCTGGGTCGGTGACGATGCGCGCTATGTCGAGCGGCCCGGCCGCACGTCACCGCCCTATCCGGGGCATGACATGGTGGCGGGCCAACGCCTGCGCGAAGACTGGTTTCCGATCATCTGGCGGCAGGGCTGACTGCACCGCGAAAAACGGCAGAGATGGCGCCCCACCTCTGCCGTTGGGCGCGTCGGGCGTGTCAAGTGAGGCGACTATCCCTGCGG
>JALSJL010000052.1 GCA_026989405.1 Marinosulfonomonas sp.
CGCCAGCGCTGGTGGATAGCCCCCAGCACCCGGTAACAATCAGCGTCCGTATCGGTGATGATGCGAAATCCGTAGATGTCGGAAAGGCGCGAAAACCCCTGTTCCTTTTCCTCCATCTTGCGCCAGATCGAATACGGCTTCTTGGCGCGGCCGAAGACATCGGCTTCGATCCCGGCCTTTTCCAGCTCCAGCCGGATATCGTTGGTGATCTTGTGGATCACATCGCCTGTATCGCGCTGCAGAGTGATGAACCTGCGCATGATCGAGTTGCGCGCTTCCGGATTGAGCACGCGAAAAGCCAGGTCTTCCAGTTCTTCGCGCATCCACTGCATGCCCATCCGCCCGGCAAGCGGGGCGAAAATATCCATGGTCTCGCGCGCCTTGCCGACCTGCTTTTCAGCCGGCAACGAGCGGATCGTGCGCATGTTGTGCAGCCGGTCCGCCAGTTTGACCAGAATGACCCGCAAGTCTTTCGACATCGCCATGAACAGTTTGCGAAAGTTCTCGGCCTGCTTGGTCTCGGTCGAGTTGAGCTGCAGGTTGGTCAGCTTGGTCACGCCATCCACCAGCTCGGCGATTTCCTTGCCGAATTTCTCTTCGATCTCCTTGTAGGTCGAGCCGGTGTCTTCGATCGTGTCGTGCAGCAGCGCCGTAATGATCGTTGCGTCATCCAACCGCTGTTCGGTCAGGATGGCGGCCACGGCCACGGGATGCGAGAAATATTCTTCGCCAGAGGCTCGAAACTGACCGCGGTGCATTTCACGGCCATAGTCGTAGGCTTCGCGAATCAGGTTTTCATTGGTCCGGGGGTTATAGTTGCGAACCAGCGCGATCAGGTCGTCGGCTTCGATCATCTGGTTCGCACCGTTGGCGCGTGGCGCCCCTTTACTCGGGCCTTTGCGCATCCATCAGGGCGCGCAGAAGGTTTTCTTCGGACATGTCATCCTCAGCCGGCTTGTCGTTTTCGGCCCCCATCAGAAGCGCCATGGCATCTTCTTCCGGCTCATCCACCTCGATCTGAGTCTGATGGCTTTCGATCATGCGTTCGCGAAGCTCATCGGCTGACTGGGTTTCCTCGGCAATCTCGCGCAGGGCAACGACCGGGTTCTTGTCATTGTCGCGGTCAACCGTAACCGGCGCGCCGGCAGCAATTTCGCGCGCACGATGTGCAGCCAGCAATACCAGTTCGAACCGGTTTGGAACCTTGTCAACGCAATCTTCAACCGTTACGCGGGCCATCGAGGCACTCCATTTTCCATGCAGGGAATATCGAAAGGTCTATTTAGGGGCATTGTTGGCTGTTGACAAGGTAGTATTGCCTTGAATTACGGGTTTGCCAACGGCTTTATGTCGGCACGATCGGCCTCTGGCAGGCCTGCAAGCATTTCGGTAACGCTTTGGCCAAGCACCGGGTGGTGCCAATCCGGCGCAACATCTGCCAGCGGAACCAGCACGAATCCCCGCGACTGCAACCGCGGGTGGGGCAGGATCAGGTCATCCGGAACAACCTGCATCTGGTCTGAACCCGGCAAGTTCAGCCAATGCCGGAAGGTGTCCAGGTCAGGCAGGACCCGCTCGCCGATGGCAAGAATGTCAATATCCAGCGTGCGCGCGCCCCACCGGTGCCCGCGTTCGCGGCCAAACCTGTTTTCCAGCGCCTGAAGCGACACCAGAAGCCGGGCAGGCGTCAGGCAGGTCTTGCCGCAAACGGCGGCATTCACATAGTCCGGGCCCGATCCGGGCGGAAATGCGGGTGTCCTGAACAGCCGCGACATGGTAATATCGGACAGACCAGCATCGGCAAATTCCTGCGCTGCCAGACATATTGTCACATCAGGAGGCCCAAAAGATGAAGGCAGATTGGCGCCAAGCGCCAGCAAGACCGTCTCATTCACGCAATTATTGCCTGACGTAACGTATTTTTTTTGGCTGTGATCTTGCGACATGAGAGTTTTTGACTACTTTGCTGAGTGTTTCGCCGTTCCCCATTTTAAGACGACCCACTCACGGAAGTAACGGCGAATTTCATTATGGAAGGATCAATTATGTTCTACCGAGACGAACGGCTTGCGCTGTTCATTGATGGTTCGAATCTCTATGCCGCCGCAAAGGCGCTTGGATTTGACATCGACTACAAGTTGCTACGTCAAGAGTTCATGCGCCGTGGGAAACTGCTGCGCGCATTCTACTACACCGCGCTTTTGGAAAATGACGAGTATTCGCCGATCCGACCGCTGGTCGATTGGCTGAACTACAACGGCTTCACGATGGTCACCAAGACTGCCAAGGAATACATTGACAGTCAGGGCCGCCGGAAAGTCAAAGGAAACATGGACATCGAACTGACGGTCGACGCGATGGAGCTTGCTCCGCATGTCGACCATATTGTCCTGTTTTCGGGTGACGGTGATTTTCGGCCTCTGGTCGAAAGCCTCCAGCGTCAGGGTGTTCGGGTGTCGGTTGTTTCAACCATCCGGTCGCAACCACCCATGATTGCAGACGACTTGCGCCGACAGGCCGACAACTTCATCGAGCTCGAAGAGCTGAAAGAGGTTCTGGGTCGTCCGCCCCGCGAACCGCGCGAACCGGCCATGTCTGCCGAGACCGCAGAAGAATGATGTCAAGGGCCGGGGCAAGACCACCGGCCCTTTTCATGCGATCCGCATCAGGCATGGGGCTGGTCAACGCCCGGCGGGACGGCTAGATTGCCAAACTGTCGATCCGGCCACTGCGAACGGACCCAAGCATGACGCGTAAACCACTTTCCCTGTATCTTGCAGCGCCACGCGGCTTTTGTGCCGGCGTCGACCGCGCCGTGAAGATCGTCGAGATGGCGATCGAAAAATGGGGGGCCCCTGTCTATGTGCGCCACGAGATCGTTCACAACAAATTCGTGGTTGACGGGCTGAAAGACCTTGGGGCCATATTTGTCGAAAGCCTCGATGACTGCCCCGATGACCGCCCCGTGGTTTTTTCCGCCCACGGGGTGCCAAAGTCGGTTCCCGCCACCGCCGAGCGGCGCAACATGGTCTATGTCGACGCCACCTGCCCGCTGGTGTCCAAAGTGCATATCGAGGCCGAGCGGCACCATGCAAACGGTTTGCAGATGATCATGATCGGCCATGCCGGCCACCCCGAGACCATCGGGACGATGGGGCAGTTGCCCGATGGCGAGGTGCTGCTTGTCGAGACGCCCGGCGATGTTGAGCGCCTGGAGGTTCGAGACCCCGAGAAACTGGCGTTCATCACGCAGACCACCTTGTCCGTCGATGACACCATTGAAATCGTGTCGGCCCTCAGGGCGCGCTTTGCGTCGATTGTCGGGCCCCACAAGGAAGATATCTGTTATGCGACAACGAACCGGCAGGAAGCGGTGAAATCGATTGCCCGGAAAATTGACGCCCTGTTGGTGATTGGCGCACCGAATTCTTCGAATTCTCAAAGGCTTGTCGAAGTCGGCCGTGCCGCCGGCTGCGCGTATGCCCAGCTTGTTCAACGCGCCACCGACATAGACTGGCGCGCGCTTGACGGGGTCAGGGCCGTTGGCCTGACCGCCGGGGCCTCGGCACCCGAGGTTCTGGTGAATGAGGTCATTGACGCATTTCGCCAGCACTATGATCTTGACGTCAGGATTGTGGAAACCGCCACCGAAAACGTGGAATTCAAGGTGCCGCGAATCCTGCGGGAGCCTGCATGAAAACAGATGCCGAAACGAT
>JALSJL010000053.1 GCA_026989405.1 Marinosulfonomonas sp.
GCGCTTTATGACAGGCGTGCCGAGGATTATGCGCAGTTTGCCGGCAATCCCGCCGAGTCACGGATTTTGCAGGCCTTTATCGACGCCATTCCGTTCGGTGGCCGTGTGCTGGATCTGGGCTGCGGCCCCGGCCTTTCCAGCGCTCGGATGGTCGCGGCCGGGCTGGACGTTGTGGCAACAGATGCCTCGGCGGAAATGACAAGACTCGCGCGGGCAAACAGCGCAGCCGAGGTCCGGCAGGAAGCCTTTTCGGAACTGTTGGATCAAGCGGTTTATGACGGGGTCTGGGCCAGCTTTTCGCTGCTGCATGCGCCACGGTCCGACTTTCCGCATCACCTTGCCGCGATCCATCGGGCCATGCGCCGCGGTGGCAGGTTTCATCTTGGGATGAAGCTGGGCGAGGGCCAGAAACGCGACGCATTGGGCCGGCTCTACACATATTATTCAGAGGCCGAACTGGAAGAACTTCTGACAGCCGCGCAATTCAACATCGTCGGCCGCCATACCTGGCAAGGCAAGGGCCTTGCAGGCGGCACCGAACCCTTTATCGCGGTTTTTGCACATGCCTGAAATCATCGCCTACACCGACGGAGCCTGTTCCGGCAACCCCGGACCTGGCGGCTGGGGCGCCTTGCTGGTGGCGCGCGACAATGGGCAGGTTGTCAAGACCCGGGAATTGAAGGGCGGCGAAGCGAACACCACGAACAATCGAATGGAATTGCTGGCCGCGATCTCGGCGCTGGAGGCACTTGACCGGCCCAGCACGATCACGATTGTCACAGACAGTGCCTATGTAAAAAACGGGATCACCAGCTGGATACACGGCTGGAAAAGAAATGGCTGGCGCACGGCAGGCAAGAAACCCGTGAAGAATGTCGATCTGTGGGAGCGTGTCGACGAGGCGCAGCGTCGCCACGACGTGACATGGGAATGGGTCAAGGGCCATGCCGGGCACCCGGAAAATGAACGCGCGGATGAACTTGCCCGGGCCGGCATGGAGCCGTTCAAACCCTAGGTTCAGGACTTCGGCCCGTATGTCCGCCAGGCCCAGATCAACAGCATCGCTCCAAGAACGGCCCCGACAAATCCGGCCATCCAGCCGACCATCGTCAACAGGATGCGCAGGATCAACGAACCCAGCAGTGCACCGAACACACCGATTGCCATCGTGACGATGACATTGGTTTCCATATCCATCAGCCGGGTGGCAAGAAACCCCGCCGCCAGACCAATGATGATGAGAGCAACAAGTGACATGGCATTTCCCTTCTGCTCACCAATATGGGGCCGCGGCGGCTGAATTCCCAGCCCGACAACCTGTTCATCCCACCTGCGGGGGCAGTTGCCACCCCCGCAACAGATCGGCCGCATCCATGGGCCGCTTGCCTTCGCGCTGCGCCTGGGTGACCTCAACCGCGCCCTCGCCGCAGGCGATGGTGAAACCGTTCAACACCGTGCCCGCCGGCCCATTTCCCGCGACAACGCGCGAGCGCAGCAGCTTCACACGCTCGCCATTGATCTCGCACCAGGCGCCCGGGAAGGGGGAAAGCCCCCTGATCAACCTGTCGACGTCAACGGCCGGCCTGGTCCAGTCAATGCGCGCTTCGGACTTGTCGACCTTGCTGGCATAGGTCACGCCGTCTTGGGGCTGCGGTTGCGGGGTCAGCGTATCGATGCGCTCCAACGCCTCGACGATCAACCCGGCCCCCAGCGCTGACAGCCGGTCATGCAGGTCACCGGTTGTGTCTTGCGCACCGATCGGCTCGGACCTGCACAGCAACACCGGGCCGGTATCCAGACCTTCATCCATCTGCATGATGCATACGCCGGTTTCCCGGTCTCCGGCCATGACGGCGCGGTGGATCGGCGCCGCCCCGCGCCATCTTGGCAACAGCGATGCGTGAATGTTCAGGCACCCGCGCTTGGGCGCGTTCAGTATCGGTTTGGGCAGGATCAGCCCATAGGCGACGACCACCGCCGCCTCGGCCTGCAGATCAGCGAAGGCCACCTGCTCCCCAGTGTTTTTCAACGATTTCGGG